>DASWRR010000242.1:0-9289 GCA_036403055.1 Ilumatobacteraceae bacterium
TGGCACAAGAAGGCGTTGCGTCTCGGTGCCATCGGGCTCGATCAACTTCGTGCCGAGCTGGCGCGCTGATAGCCCGGCTGATCGCACGGCCAGATCGATTCGGCCACAGTTCTCGATCGGAAACAGCGACCGATCCAGGGACCTCGTTCCGGGCCCAGGAGTACGATCGCGGCAGCCCGCCGGCGCGTGAACACGTCACGGGGACCCGTGAACGAGTGATGGATGACAGCGACCGCGACAACGCCCGCAACGGTGACCCGCATCCCGTTCGGCGCGTCGCTGATGGCGCTCGGCGCCGGTGTCGTGTGGAGCTTCGGAGCGGTCACCGCTCGTCTCGCGAAGCACGCTGACGCGTTCCAGTACCTCATCTGGAGATCGGTGGGCGTCCTCATCGTCATGGAGGTCATGACCGCGATCCGGCGGCAGCCGCCGTTGCTGCCGAAGGCGTTCAACTCCGGCAAGTGGATGCTCTCTGCCGACTTCGGCCTGCTGCTCGCGTCGCTGATGTTCGTCTACGCGGTGAAGACGACGACCGCCGCAAACGCATCGTTCCTCGGTTCGGTCACGCCGCTCGCCGCCGTGGTGCTCGCTCGACTGGTGCTCGGCGAACGCCTCTCGCGGGTCACCCTCGGGGCCATCGTCGTTGCGTTCGTCGGGCTGATCGTCACCGTCTTCGGTGACCTCCACGCCGGCAACATGACCGGCAACATCGCTGCCCTCACCGCATCCGTCGGCTTCGCGATCTACACGATCAGCGTCCGCTCCGATCCGCAGGCCGACTGGTCGCCGGTGCTTCCCGGTTACGCCGCCGCGATGATCGTGCTCTGCTCGGTCATCACGCTGTTGCACGGCAAGACGCTGTTCCCACCCGCGAAGGACATGGCGTACGCAATCGGACACGGAGCGGTGTTCATCGTCGTCGGTACGAAGCTGTTCAACCGCGGATCTCGAACCGTCCCCGCGGTCCCGATGACGGTGTTCGCCCAGACCGAGATGGTGTTCGTCCCGCTGTGGGCCTTCCTCGTCCTCAGCGAAGCGCCGAAGCCGGCAACAATCGTCGGTGGTGCGATCATCTTCGCAGCGGTGGTCGGCAAGGCAGTTCTCGACACGACTCCAGGCGCGGTGCAGCCGGTTCAGGAGTACTAGAAAGTATCGATGCGCTCGAACCATCATGTGATCGACGGACCGGGCGGACGGATCGAGCTCGTCAACCTGACCAAGACCTATGACCGCGCCCCGGTCCTCAAGGGCATCAACCTGGCGATCGAGAGCGGCGAGTTCTTCTCGCTGCTCGGCCCGAGCGGATGCGGCAAGACCACGACGCTGCGATTGATCGGCGGGTTCGAGTCCGCCGACACCGGGGAAGTGCGCATCGACGGTGTCGACATGGTCGACGTCGCTCCTGAGAACAGGCCGGTCAACACCGTGTTCCAGAGCTATGCGCTGTTCCCGCACTTGAGCGTTGCCGACAACGTCGGCTTCGGACTGCGCTTCCAGAAAGCGTCGAAAGCCGAAGTCAATCAACGGATCGGTGAGGCATTGGAGCTCGTCCGGCTCAGCGACTTCGGCAAGCGCAAGGCGCACCAGTTGTCGGGCGGCCAACAGCAACGCGTTGCGCTCGCCCGAGCGCTGGTGCTGCGACCGAAGGTGCTGCTGCTCGACGAGCCGCTCGGTGCACTCGACGCCAAGCTCCGCAAGACGTTGCAGGTCGAGCTCCGCGCCCTTCATCGCGACGTCGGCATCACCTTCGTGTACGTCACACACGACCAGGAAGAAGCGTTGACGATGAGCGATCGACTGGCCGTGATGAACGACGGCGAGATCGAACAGATCGGCTCTCCCAAGGACACGTACGAGGAGCCGGCGAGTGCCTACGTCGCCGACTTTCTCGGCGTCGCGAACCTGCTGCCCGCAGTTGTTCGCCGATCCGGCCACGTCGTGGTGAACGGTACCGAGCATGCTGCCGACACGGCGGGTGTGTCGGGTCAGTGCACCATCCTGATTCGTCCGGAACGGGTGCGGTTGTCACCGCTCGGCAGTGGTCAGATCGACGCGGTTCCGGCGGTCGTCGAACAACGCATCTACGTCGGCGCGGTGACACAGGTCATGCTCCGCCTCGGCGAACACAAGCTGCAAGCGCTCGTCGCCAACGATGGTTCTCCGACGTGCGGTGTCGAAGGAGAAACGGTCGACGCCTACCTGGCGCCGAACGCCATCCGAGTGCTCACGAGTTGACGCGTCTCACCCGACGGCCGCCAAACGTCCCAACCGGTTGTCGTCGGCCTCACCGTGGCGCATGCGCATCCGACGCATGACGAGCGCGGCGAGCGCGACAGCGGCGAGCGTGAACATCAACATCAGCGTGGCGAGGGCGTTGAGCGCCGGCGTCGCGGTTGCCCGGCCTCCCGCGTAGATCTTCATCGGCACCGTCTCACTCGACGCCCCGGTCGACAGGAACGATGAGATCACGAAGTCGTCGATCGACCCGGCGAAGACCACCATCACGCTCGCGAAGATCGCCGGTCCGAGCAGTGGCAGCAGCACGAGCCGCATCGCCTGGAACCGATTCGCGCCGAGATCGCGCGCGGCCTCCTCGTACTGCGGTCCGATCGCCGCCAACCGACCACGGACGATCACGACGACGTACGAGATGCTGAACGTGATGTGACCGAGGAGCTGCGTCGTGAACCCGCGCGGCACCCCGGTGTACACCTGGGTGAACACGAGGAAGAGCGCAACTCCCATCACGATCTCCGGCGTGACGAGCGGAACGAGCATCAACGCGTTCGACGCCTTCGACAACCGACCGCGCCACCGTTGCAGCCCGATCGCCATCGAGACGCCGATCGGGGTCGTGATGATCATGCTCAACAGCGCGAGCTTCAGCGAGTTGCGCAACGGCTGCCTCAACGAGTCGTCGTGCCAGACCGATTGCACGGGGTCTGTGAAGTACCACCGCAGCGACGGCGACTGGAACGCCGATCGGCTCTTGCCCGAGTTGAACGAGATCCGAATCGCGACGAGCACCGGGACCAACGACCACAGCACGTACAGCCATGTGATGGCGGCCAATCCAAGCGGATGGCGACCGGGTCGATGTCGCGCACTCATGTCGCGACCGACCGTTGCGCTCGCACGGTGACGACGAGGTAGTACGTCATCAGCACGAGCAGTGCAGCCGAGAGCAGCAGGACGAGCGATGCCCCGGTCTGTGACTGACTGCTGCCACGAAGATCGCGCTCGATCTGGTTGCCGATCATCTCGGTGCGAGGTGATCCACTCGAGAGAAACGTGTTCGTGTAGTAGTCACCGAACATCGGCAGGACCGTGATGACCCCCGCGGCCATGAGACCCGGGATCGACAGCGGCAACGTGATGCTTCGGAACACTCTTGCGGGCGAGGCGCCGAGATCGCGGCCGGCTTCGAGGAGTCGCTTGTCGAGCCGCTCCAGCGCGGCGTACAACGGAAGGATGAAGAAGGGGATGTAGCCGTACACCAGGCCGACCACCACCGTGGACCAGTCACCGTCGAGCCAGTTGCGCGAGCCGCCCAGGTGGAACCAGCGGAGCACGGAGTTGATGTAGCCGTCGACCTGCAGCAGGTTGACCCAGGCCAACATCCGCATGAGGTAGCTGATCCAGAACGGCATCACGAGCGCGGCCAGCAGCACGCCGCGCCAACGGCTGGCGTGCCGGGCGACGTAGTACGCCACGGGATAACCAATCAGACAGCACAGGGCGAGCGACAGCCCGACGTACGACACGGTACGCACGGCGACACCTCGAAGGTCGCTGTTGAACACCCGGCCGACCACCTTGCCCATCGCCGAGAAGTCCCACGACAACGGACTCCAGACGGGATCCGGTGTGCGCAGGATCGGGTCGACCCGCCCGAACGCCACAGCGCCGATTGCATAGAACGGCACGACGAACAACGCCATCAACCAGGCGACACCCGGCAGGCTCAGGACACCCCAGAAACGATTGCGATGGCCGCCTGGCGCGGCACCGGCGGCATTCGCCACGCGTCAGGCCCCGGCGCGGAACTTCGACCAGGCGTCGTTCCACAACGCTTCGACGTCCGTGCTCAACGGAAGGTACCTCAGTCCTTTGCTGATCTGGTCGTTGGTCAGCACACAGCTCCGAAGGTTCTCCGGGACGAGCCCGGCGTCGATCAGCTCTTGAGCGCCGATCCCCTCGATCGCCGGTTGGTACCCGACGTAGCCGAAGTTCGTCTGCGCGTTCGCCTTGTCGAGGAGGTAGTTGATGAAGAGGTGTGCGAGCACCGGGTTCTTCGCCTTCGTCAGCACGCACATCGTGTCGTTCGAGATGACGGCGGTCTCGGGCTGCCAGTACGCCAGCACCTCTGGCCCGGTGCCGTCCGGCAAGTAGTACTGCGCGTTCAACATGTCGCCGCTCCAAGTGTGTGCGACCGTCGTCGAACCCTCTGGGATGGTGTGATATCCCTCGATCTCCACCTTGATGTTCATCTTCGTCGTGAGATCGCCGAGATCGTCGCCGGCCTTCTTGATCACCGCGGGATCGCCGGTGTTGACGTCCGTCAGGCCCTTCCGCAAGATCGCCGCACTCAAGCCCTCGCGTGGGTCGTCGAGCAGCGAAGTGACGCCCTTGTACGTCGGGTCCCACAGCGTCTCCCACGACACACTGCCGGCGTCCACTCGGTCGGCACGAAATCCGATGCCGGTGCTGAAGACGGTGTAGGGAACGGTGTACTTCGCACCCTTGTCGTAGTACGGATCGCGCAACGACGCCGCGACGTTACCGATGTTGGTGAGGTACGACTTGTTGAGCGGTTGGATCAAACCCGTGTCGACGAGCTTGAACAACGACGTGGTCGATGCGCTCTGATGCAGGTCGACGTCGACCGCGCCTGATGCGATCTTCGTGACCGCCTCGTCGTCGGTCGTGAACGTCGTGATCTCGACCTTGACGCCGTACTGCTTCTCGAACGCCTTGACGAGATCGGGATTGACGTACGAGTCGTAGTTGAAGACACGCAACGGGCCGGCTTCTGGCGCAAGGCCGTCCTTGATCGAAGCGGTCTTCTTGTTGCCCGAGCTCGACGTGTTGTCACCGCAGGCCTGGAGCAGCGGCAGACCAACCGCGAGCGCGAGACCCAAGCGGCTCGAGCCCGCGATGACCTGCCGGCGGGTGAAACGGTTGTCCACGATTGGTCCTCCCCGAGTTGGAACGAACGTCACGCTAGTCCGCCATCCGCGAGCGATACGTGGCGAGAAAGTCGATGATGAGGTGGTCCTGCGGCGCCAGAAACCCCTGGTCGAAGTACCGCGACGACACACCGCGTTGCACGCGTTCTGCGACGTCGTAGTCCTGCCTGCCAACCAGCTCGCTGAAGTCGATGACCTCGGTCGGATCGAACCCTGGCGCGGCAATCGTCTCCGGCGCAAACAGGTACTCCATCACGACCGTCGTCTCGCAGGGGCCGCTCGGCCACATCGACGACACGATCACACTCGTTCCGGTGACGTCGATGAACATGTTCGGGAACACGGTTGCGCCGTAGTACGACTCGGCTTGCTCCGTGGGCATGTGCGGCAGCATCGGCAGACTGGACGTGCCGGTCGCGCTGAAGCTGTTGCCTCTCAGCGACACGCCGCCATCCGATCGCGCGGGATCAACGACCGACCCCGTCTTGTACAAGGGCACGATGTCGACGAGCTCCGGATGAACCCACGAGCAGTGCAAGCACTCCTGGTAGTTCTCGACCAACACCTTCCAGTTCGCGCGCACGACGGTCGACGTGGTCGCGCCGGTGCGGAGATCGCCGAGGTGCAGGTGTTCGAACACCGAGACGGAGTCGAGCTCGGCTCCCGCGGAATCCGCGAGCGACGGTGGATCGGCCGAGAGGTTGACGAACACGAAGCCGTGCCACACCTCGCACGCGACATGCCACAGCGACAACGACGTACGGTCGACTTCATCCTTCTCGAGGTGCGGTGTGCCGATGAGGCGACCGTCGAGCGAATACGTCCACGCGTGATACGGACACGTGATGCCCGCCTTCGACCCTTGGCCACTTTCGTCGCACAGTCGCGAACCGCGATGCCGGCACACGTTCGCGTGGGCGTGCACGACGCCGTCGCGATCCTTGACGACGAGCACGCTCTCCCCCGCGACGTCGGCAACGAACCGATCACCTGGCGCGAGGCGATCGGCGCGGCACACGTAGAACCAGGAGCAGTGGAAGATTCGCGACCGCTCGCGTTCATACACCGCGGGCGAGCTGTAATCGGTGCCGGAAAGGGTGAGGACGACCTCGTTCGTTGTCATCGCCGGCTCCTAGTAGAACCCGCCGGTGGCGTACTCGTGCGAGTGTCCGTCCGAGGATGCGACGAGTCCGGCGAAGCGTTCGACATTGGCGCAGAACCGGTCGACGTCGGCGTCGGTGTGCATCGGCGAGATGGTCCACTGCTCGCTCTTGCCCCACGGCGCCATGAACACGCCACCGTTGTGTTGCACGAGGAAGTGGAGATGGCTGAGACCGGTGTCCATCGCCAGGAAGTCGCGGCAGTTCCGCGCCGGCGCATCGCCGAAGACGAGCGATCCCTTGAACGCGAACGCGTAGCCGTAACCGGCCACACCGTGCTGGCGCAGCGACTCCATCGACCGTCCGAACATCGTCTGTGAACGCCGGGCAGCATCTCGATACGCGTCGTCGGTGAGCACGTCGGTCAGCATCGCTCGCGCTGCCGCCATCATCAGCGGATTGCCGTTGAACGTCCCCACCTGGTCGTACCGTCCGTCGCTCATTGCGGCCATCACTTCGTGAGTCCCACCGATCGCGCCGCATGGCAGTCCACCGCCGAGCGCCTTGGCCAAGCAGACGATGTCGGGGGTCACGCCGAACAATCCGGTGGAGCCACCTGGATGCACGCTGAGCCCTGTCTTCACTTCGTCGAACGTCAGCAGGACACCGTGTTCGCGCGTCAGCCGGCGAACACCTTCGAGATAACCGGGGGCGGGAGGGATGATGCCTGCGTTCATCATCATCGGCTCCATGATCATCCCGGCGATCGAACCCGAGTTGTCGCGCAGCACACGCTCGAGGGCGTCGAGGTCGTTGTACGGCACGAGGTGGACGAGGTCGGCCATCGCCTGCGGAACGCCGGCCGACGCAACACGATGCGGCTGATCAGCCGGTCCCAACATCGCGAGGTTGCGCCATTGGGACACCATCACGGCGTCGTGGTGCCCGTGGTACGACCCTTCGATCTTGATGATGAAATCGCGGCCCGTGATGGCGCGCATCAGATGCACCGCGTCCATCGTTGCTTCCGTGCCCGAGTTGTTGAAGCGCCACAGGGGCAACCCGAACCGCCGCCCCAACTCGCGGGCGACGACGATCGAATCGTCCGTCGGCTGGGCGAAGTGGGTGCCTTGCGTGACGCGACGCTGCACCGCCTCCACGATCGCCGGGTTCGCGTGACCGGCGACCATCACGCCGTACCCACCGTGAAGGTCGACGTACTCCGTGCCGTCGACATCCCAGACGTGGGATCCATGGCCGTGGCTGACCCACACCGGCGCCGGACGCGAGATCATCCAGTTCGACGTTGCGCCGCCGGCCAACACCTCCGACGCTTCGTCGGCTCGCGAGATGGACTCCGGCACTCTGGCCAGGAATCGCCGTTCCTCGTCGTCGATCAACGAATCGATCGTGACCGAATTGCTCTCGATGACGGCCACTGCGGCCTCTCCCTTGGTCGTGCTGAACGCGTCAGCGAAGCGGCGCTCGCGGCCTGCGCCGAGAGCCACTGACTGTTGAGTCAGTAATACTGACTGGTGAGTCTAACTCATTGACGCGTGCCACGAAGACACGAACCGCTTCGAGCGTTTCACGACGCGACGGCGTCGCGGTCATACTGTGGTGAATGGCCACAGAGAGTGCGTTTGTGGGCGTCGTCGAGCGGATGCGACGCGATACCGCCGATCGCAACCCCGCGTCGCGTGCTGAGCACGACCGCGCTCGTGCCGTCCTTCCGGGCGGGACGACGCGCACGATCCTCTATCACGCGCCGTTTCCACTCACGTTCGTCAGCGGCGACGGCGCAACGTTGACCGACGCCGACGGGCACACCTACGTCGACCTCGTCGGCGATTACACCGCCGGCCTCCTCGGGCACAGCGAGAAGCGAGTACACGCGGCCGTCGCCGACGCACTCGGCACCAACACGAGCGTCGGCGGTGTGCATCCCGCCGAGATTCGGTTCGCCGAACTGGTCTGCAACCGCTTCGGCCATCAACGCGTCCGGTTCACGAACTCCGGTACGGAAGCGAACCTGATGGCGCTCACCTTGTCGAGGATCGCGACCGGCCGATCGACGATCATGGTGATGTACGGCGGGTACCACGGTGGCGTCTTCTACTACTCGCACGGGAACGCGCCGTGGAACGTTCCGTTCCCCACCGTCGTCGCGCCGTACAACGATCTGCCTGCTTGCGAAGCGCTGATCGAGGAGTACGCGCTCGACCTCGCGGCCGTCATCGTCGAACCGATGCTCGGGTCCGGTTGCGTGCCTGCCGATCCTCGGTTCCTCAGCGGGTTGGCAAACGCCGCGCAGCAAGCGGGAGCAGTCTTCATCACCGACGAGGTCATGACGTCTCGCCACGGACCTCGAGGCCTCGCCGACCTCATGGGTGTTCGTCCGGACATCGCGACGTTCGGCAAGTACTTCGCCGGTGGGTTCTCCTTCGGCGCCTTCGCCGGCCGCGCCGAACTGCTCGACCACTTCGACTCGACGAATCCCGACGCGATCCCGCATGCGGGAACGTTCAACAACAACATCGCAACGATGACGGCCGGCTGCGTCGTGCTGTCGGAACTGTTCACGTCCGACACTGCGATCAGCTTGACGGCACGCGGCGAGGACCTCAGGTCACGGATCGACGACGTCCTGCATCAGCACAAGCTGCCACTGACCATCACCGGCTTCGGTTCGATGAACGCGGTGCACGCCTTGGAACGGAGACCGCTGAACGGCACGGATCTCTTGGAACGAGATCCGTTGCTGCAAGAAGCACTGTTCCTGTCACTGCTGAAACGCGGTGTCTACACGGCGCCTCGCGGCAGCCTGAACCTCGGTCTCGCCGTCACCGAGTTCGATCTCGATCACTACCTCTACGCACTCGACGAGTCGCTGGCCGAGCTCACCGACGGGATGTAGACGAAGTCGACGGCAGCACGCCCTTCGTCGATGCCGCGCTGCTCGAATCGAGTCGTCGGACGCCAGTACGGCCGATCGACTAC
>DASWRR010000243.1:0-3421 GCA_036403055.1 Ilumatobacteraceae bacterium
GCCGTCGCGTGCATCAACCCCGTGCCGGCAGATCCGGACGCGATCGAGGGTCTCGAATGGCGCGAAAGCCGCGGCCAGCAGTGGATCGCGGTCGGCCCTTCAACGGTCGGTGAGATCGCGTACGAACGGTTGCCGATCGGCGCCGTGAGGGAGATGACGCGCGGCGTTGCATCGATCGACCTCTCGGCGGTCGACCGCCCGGTCCTGCTGGTGACGAGTGCACACGACGAATCCGTCGATCCCGAGTCCGCCGATGCGATCGCCGAACAACTCCCCGGCGAGGTGCAACGGTTGCGCCTACGCGAAAGCGGTCATGTCGCGACGCTTGATTCCGAGCGGCACCTGTTGCAGCGAGCGGTCGTCGACTTCGTCAGCTCGGTCGGTGTGCGAGCAGATCAGTGATAGTACGGATTCTCGCCCGACGCGTGGTCGGTGAGGTCACGCACTCGTTCGATCTGCGGTAGCTGCTCGACGAGCATCGTCTGCACACCGTCGAGCATCGTCATCCGGCTCATCGAACACCCATGACATCCGCCGCCCATGGTGAGGTACGCCGTGCCTTCACCGTCGTGACCGACGTATGAAACGAATCCGCCGTGCGCCGCGAGTGCCGGGTTGACCTCCGCCTTGATCAACGCCTCGACCTCGGCGCTGAGCTCGTCGTTCGAGATGAGCCCTTCGACCGAAGGGGCCTTCGGCTTGTTCGGGTTGCGGATCACGAGACCCTGCGTCGCGGTGTGATCGAGCGTCGCCCCTTCCAGCAGGTCGATCGCCGATGCGGCGATGATGACCTTGAGGCTGCCGATCTCCGGCCGAGAATGAGTGCGAACCTCGTCGCTGAACGCCGCCTTCGTGACGACGTCGAAGCTCAGGTCGTACTTGAAGTCCTCACCCGGGTTGCTGACGATCTCGAGACGCAAACCGAGACGATCACCCTCCGGCTCGCTGTCGCGCAGCTTGACCAGCTCCTGCAGCGCCTCTTGGGTGATCGTGATGATCTGGCCGACCTCGGTGTGTGCGGCCTCTGCGGCAAGTGGACTCACCTCGCCAACGCTATCGCCACGTTTTAAGAGTGACCATCAACCGCCGCCGTTGCACACGATCCGCTGGCCAGTGATGTAGCCGGCGCCGTCACTGCACAACCACAGGACCACGTTGGCGACATCGAGTGGTTGACACACCCGGCCGAACGGCGCCGCAGCATCGAGCGACCGCAGGTCTTCGAGACCACGATCGCCGGTGAACGACCGTGCCAACCGAAGTCCCATCTCCGTCTCGACGAGGCCGGGGGCGACGATGTTGACGTGGATGCCGTTGGCGCGCTCCTCCTTCGCGAGGGTGAAGGCAAGCGCTTCCATCGCGGCTTTCCCCATGCTGTACGGAGCACCGTTCGCGGCGAACGACGAGGCAGCGACGGAGGAGATCATCACGACATCGCCACGACCCCGCGTTCGCAGATGCGGGACGCACAGACGGGCCAGGTGGTGTGGTCCGAACGCGTGCGCGGCGACGACGCGCATCATCTCCGCCGGGTCGGTATCGGCCACCGAGTTGCCGCGTGACGCGATGCCGGCATTGCACACGAGGATGTCGAGGCCACCGAACTCGGCGACGACGCCGTCCACCATCGCGGCGCACGCGTCGGCGTCGTCGACAGATGCCTGGAACGCGGCCGCACGACCTCCTGCACCACTGATCGCATCGACAGTGCTCGCCGCGGCGTCTGCATCGCGCCGGTAGTTCACGGCGATCGCCGCACCTTCGCCGGCGAGAAGCTCGCTGATCGCCCGACCGATGCCTCTGCCGCCGCCCGTGACGAGCGCGATCCGTCCGTCGAGTTGACCCATTCGTGTTCCTTCCTGGACCCTGCATCCTCTTTGAGATCGAGGCTCGTCAATGCCAACCTGTACCGATGCAGGATGGCAGCCGAAGAGCAATCATCGCCGCGTTCTTCGCCAATCTCGGCATCGCAGTCGCCAAGTTCGTCGGCTTCGTGATCACCGGCTCCGCCGGACTCCTCGCGGAATCAGGTCACTCGCTCGCCGACACCGGCAACCAGGCGCTGCTGATGCTCGGAGCGAAGCGCGGGAAGCTGCCGCCGGATCCCGAGCATCCGTTCGGGTATGGGCCGGAGCGCTACTTCTGGGGATTCGTCGTCGCCCTCGTGCTGTTCAGCATGGGCGGGCTGTTCGCGCTCTACGAGGGCATCGACAAGCTGCGCCACCCGCATCCGGTCGACAACGCCGCCGTCGCGTTCATCATCCTCTTCGTTGCTGTCGCGCTCGAGTCGTTCTCGCTGCGGACTGCTGTCAAGGAATCGAACCATGTCCGCGAACCGGGCACGGGTTGGCGATCGTTCATCCGCACCAGCAAGTCGCCGGAGCTCCCGGTGGTTTTGCTCGAGGATGTCGGCGCGGAGATCGGTTTGTTCTTCGCGCTGATCGGCCTCCTCCTCGCGGAGATCACCGGCAACCCGCGATGGGACGCGTGCGGCTCCATCGCGATCGGCGCACTGCTCGTCGTGATCGCTCTGATACTCGCTCGCGAGATGAAACCGTTGTTGATCGGTGAAGCGGCGACGCAAACCGACATCACCGCGATCACGGACGCGCTGACGTCGGCGCCCAACGTCGTGTCGATCATCCACATGCGGACCATGCACCTCGGGCCCGACGACTTGCTGCTGGCCGCCAAGATCGACTTCGAGCACGATCTCTCGGTCGAGGATCTGGCCCACGCCATCGACACGGCCGAGATCGCGGTCCGAGCCGCAGTGCCGAAGGCACGCACGATCTACATCGAACCGGACATTCGGCGACAGCCGGCGACGTGAACGCCGCCGATCGAAGCTAGGCTCATCACGACCGAAAACAGGGAGCTCGCAGGATCGGCGGGCTGAGAGGGTGGGCGCCGCCACCGACCGAAACCTGATCTGGGTAATGCCAGCGGAGGGATGCGATGTCGCAAGTGGTGGTGGTGATCGGCGGTGGACCTCTTCCGCCCGGCGCGGCCGGCGATGTGCTGCCCGACGCGATCGTCATCGCCGCTGACAGCGGTCTCGACCACGCTGTCGCCGCCGGGTTGCGCCCAACGGTCCTCGTCGGCGACCTCGACAGCATCTCGGCTCACGGGAAGATGTGGGCCTACGCGCACGAGTTGGAGATCGATCAGCATCCGGTCGACAAAGCCGCGACCGACACCGAGCTGGCCCTCGCCCGCGCCGCCGATACCGAGGCCGTCAACCTGCTCGTGTTCGGAGCAGTCGGCGATCGCTTCGACCACGCGCTCGGGACGATCGCCGCGCTCGGCAACCGCGCGCTCGACCGCTTCGAGACGATTCGCTTCGTGCTCGACGACACGACGATCAACCTGTTGCATCCGGGCCGATCCGTCACGCTCGATCTTCCCCGTGGCACACCAT
>DASWRR010000244.1:0-10096 GCA_036403055.1 Ilumatobacteraceae bacterium
CCCGGCGCGCCGCGTTCGTTCCGGGCGAGCAGCGTCGGCGACGGCCGCAGCGACGGGTCGGAGTACAAGATTCGGTTCGCGAGACGCTGGAACAGGTGGGCCTCGTCGGACTCGATTCCGAGGTGATGGAGCTGGACCTGCGCTTGCGTCCAGGCGAGGATCGTCGAACGTTCGAAGATGGCCGGCTCGCGGCACTTGTCGGCGAGATCGAGCGCCTCCTCGCGCGATGCCGCGATACCGGTCGAGAACGTCGCGTGGACTGCTGCACCCGGTGCGAGGCTGACGCGGAACCGGAGGCTGAAGATCGGATCGAGCACCGCGCCGACGGTGTTCGACAGTGGACGCCCGTCGGCGACCGAGACGGCACTGCGCACCGAGTGGTTGCGGCCGAGGAAGCGCGCCCGATCCGTCTCGTACTGGATGGTGCCCGCCATGTCGCCCTCGACCGCGGCGACGTGCGCTGCCCACATCGGCTTCTCGACGCTCGACCTCGGCCGTCTCGTCGCGAGCAATCCACCGATCCCAGGGATGAACTCCGTCTGCACGAAGAGGTTCTGGAACGCCGGATGGGCGACGTCGGCAGCCTGGGTGGCCAACGCGATCTCGGCGTACGACGTCAGCTCGATCACCCGCTGCTGCGATCCGAGGTTCGTCAACGTGACACGGCGGATCTCGGCGTCGTGCTCGGTCGACACGACGATCGCGAGGTTCGTCGCGATCGACCCGTCGCGTCGGGCGAACTCGGCGCGGTCCTCGGCGTACGTCACCTCGTATCGATCGGCCTCCTTGCCACTCGGTTGGTGGCCGGCGGACCAGACGACACCCGTGTCGACGTCGCGCAGGAACAGGTAGCTGCCCCACGAGTCGCGAGTGACGTCCTCGCGCCAACGGGTGACCGCGAGATCTCGCCATCGGCTGTATCCGGATCCGGCGGCCGTGACCATCACCGCGTAGCGCCCGTTGGACAGCAGATGCGTGCGCGGTATCGCATCGTGCGGCGAGTTGAAGCGACGGAGCATCGGTGGGACGAGGTCACGAACGTCGGCGCCCTTGACCTCGTCGGCACGTGGCCGGGCGACGAGAACGCTGCGCGGCATCCGCTCCTGCAAGAGCAGTTCGGTCGCCTCGACGATCGGATCTGCGTGGAACCGCTCGACCATGACGCGGTCGTGAACGACGTTGCCGAGCGCGACCAGGGTCATCCCTTGATGGTGCGCCATGTAGCTCTTGACGACGGCAACCGTCGCGCCTTCCGGAAGACGCCGCGCGGTGTAGTCGAGCGCCTCGCGGAACCCGTATCGACCGCATGCTCCGGCTTTGGCGAGTCTCGCGAAGTTTTTGATCGCGGCTTCCGGTTGGATCATCGCCGCGAGCGCGGTGGCATACGGGGCGACGACGACATCGTCGCTGAGACCACGCTTCAATCCGAGGCCGGGAACGCCGAAGCTCGAGTACTGATACCGCTGACCGAGGTCGCGAGCGTTGAACCCGGATTCGGAGATCCCCCAGGGGACACCGAGCTCTGCCGCGTATTGCATCTGACGCGCCACGACGAGTTGGTTGGTCTGATCCAGCAGGCTGTTCGCCGGTTCGCGCATCACGAGGTTCGGCATCAAGAACTCGAACATCGAACCGGACCACGAGATCAACGCCGAACCGCGACCGACCGGCGTCAGCGAGCGGCCGAGCCGGAACCAGTGGTCCGGCGGCACGTCGCCCTTCGCGATCGCGATGAAGCTCGCGAGTCGGGCCTCCGATGCGAGCAGGTCGTAGTAGCTCGGATCCAACGCGCCCTCGAGCACTCGGAAACCGATGGAGAACAACTTGCGCGTCGGATCGAAGAGGAAGTCGAAGTCCATCTCGTGGAAGTACTGATCCGCCTTGTCCGCGATCGCTCGGAGCCGCCGCACGAGCGAGGCACCGGCCGCGGGATCGCCGCTCGCGGTGTCGTGCGCGACGTCGGACAACTCGACGATGGCCGGAAGACCGGCAACGCCTGCGGCTCGCGGCATGACATCGAGGTCGCGGATGTGGCTCTCGACCGCTCGACGAGTCGCTTCGGCCCACAGCACGAGCTCCCCGTCATCACCATCGTTGCGTTCGGCGGTCAACGCGGCGGTCACGTCCGTCAACGTGTGGGCGAGCGTCGACAGCTTCGCGAGATGGGCGGCCCACCCGTCCGCGGTGATCGGCGCTTCGACCACCGGCCACTCGAGCGCCTCGTCGAGGTGCCGTCGCGACAACGTCTGGCCGCGCCCGTCCTCGACGACGGATGCCGCGGCGGCGCGAGCGAGCGTCAGGCCATCGGTCATCCCCTTCAACGCCGCGTCGACCGGAATCGGTTGCTCGATCATCTGACGACAGGCGTTCGACAAGGTCAGCAGATGACCGGCAAGGTTGCCGCTGTCGACCGACGACACGTACGCCGGTTCGAGCCGGCGGAGGTCTTGCGTGTCGTACCAGTTGTACAGGTGCCCGCGATAGTGCTCGAGCGCACCGATCGTCGCCATCGTGGCTTCCAGCCGTTCGACCATCTCGGTGGTCCCGATCCAACCGAAGTCGCGAGCCGTCACCGTCGCGAGGAGGTACATCCCGATGTTCGTCGGCGACGTGCGATGCTCGATCGCAGGCACAGGGTCGTCCTGGTAGTTGTCGGGCGGCAGGGCGTGGTCCTGCGCGCCGACGAACGTCTCGAAGAACAGCCACGTGCGCCGCGCAGTCAGCCGCAACGTCTCGACGTCGTCGGACGACAGCTCGTTGGTCGTGGACTCCGACGCGGGAAGGCTGACCCAACGTGCCACCACCGGCGACAACAGCCATGCCACGACGAACGGTGCGGCCAGCCAGGCGTTGTCGGGTTCCGTCACCACGACCAGCACCGCGGCACCGGCCGCGATCACGACGGCGCCCGCCATTCGCCGGTAGAACGTGCGGACGTCGAGACTTCGCCTGGCCTTCGCCTGATTGGCGGTCACCCACTCGAGCAGGCTGCGGTGGGTGAAGTAGACGCGGCCGAGCGTCCGCCCGATCGCTCGCGTCATCATCCAGGCCTGGTGGGCCAAGAAGGTGATGCCGAGGCCGATGTGGGAGATGGCGAGGATGGTGTCTTCGACGACGGCTCGAATGTGGCTGCGCTTCGAGATCCCCTTGCGTCGCGGCAGCAGTCCGATCAGGACCGGTAGGGCTGCGGGAACGATCGCGGTTCCCAGCACGAACAGCGTCCACAGCTGTGCGACGTCGGGACGCAACGCCCACGCCGCGATCAGCGTCGCGACCGTGAACGGTGCTGACACGGTTCGGCGGAGGTTGTCGATCATCTTCCAACGGGCGATGCCAGGAATCGAGCTGCGGTTGCGCCGACCGGTCGCGTCGCGTGCTAGATCGAGGATCCATGGCAGGAGCTGCCAGTCGCCGCGGGCCCATCGCTCTTGTCGCGTCGCAGACACGAGGTAGTTCGACGGGAACTCGTCGAAGAGCTCGACGTCGGTCACCAAGCCAGCCCTCGCGAACACGCCCTCGAAGAGATCGTGGCTGAGCAGTGTGTTCTCCGGGACGCGACCTCCCATCGCGGACTCGAACGCGTCGACGTCGTAGATGCCCTTGCCGGTGAAGCTGCCCTCCTGGAACAGGTCCTGGTACACATCGGAGACCGCCGACGAGTACGGGTCGATGCCGGCGGATCCGGCAAAGATCCGTTGGAACAGCGAGCCGCCGTGCTCCGATGGCAGGGTTGGCGTGATCCGCGGCTGCAAGACGCCGTAGCCGCGTAGGACGCGACCCGACGCGGCGTCGAACGCTGGCTGGTTCAGCGGGTGCGCGATCGTTCCGACCAAGCGTCCGACGGCGCCGCGCGGCAACCGAGTGTCGGCGTCGAGCGTCACGACGTACCGCACGCCGGTCGGTGGAGTTGCCGCCGGTCTTCCGGTGACGAGGAAGCTGGTCGCCGTCGAACCGCGCAGCAACGCGTTCAGCTCCTGGAGCTTGCCGCGCTTGCGTTCCCAACCCATCCAGCAGCGCTCCGCCGCGTTCCACTGACGTCGCCGATGTAGGAGCAGGAACCTGGCTCCACCGCCAGGTGCCTCGCCGTAGCGGGCGTTGAGATCGTCGATCCCTGCAGCGGCCGTCGACAGCAGTTCGTCGTCGTTCGGCGCGTGCTCCGCGTCTGCGTCCAGCCAGTCGGACAGCAGGGCGAATCGCAGGTCACCCTCGCGGTTCGCGAGGTAGTGCACCTCGAGGCCGCTGACCAAACCCTCCACGTCGCCGTCGTTCGTCAGCAGCATGGGGACGACGACCAGGGTGCGCAGCTCCGTCGGCACGCCGTCGTCGAGGTCGAGCCTCGGCAGACGGACCGGGCCGAGGATCCTCGTCACCATCATGTTGACGAGCGCCACTGCGAGGTCGGATGCCGGCGCCAGCGCGAGGATCGTGACGACGACGACACCGATGCTCGCGCCGTCTCGATGCCGCGTCAGCAGCAGTGGGATCGCGAGTGCGACGGCGGTGACGACGACCAGGGTTCCGAGATATCCCGTCGCGGGATACCGGACGTAGGCGCGGCGCAGCCGGTCCTTGAACGGCACTCGGACGGAGAGGGTCTCCTCGAACTCGGAGCGACCGTCGGCAACGAGGTAGTAGCCCGGGTCCCGCCGCCGCGCCGCATCGACATCGTCCGGCGCGACCGCTGGTGCAGCCGCCTCAGCGAGATCGACCGCCCTGCCGGCGACCTCGACCTCCGAGAACGCCGACTCTCTCGCGAGCTCCTCGACGGCCTTGCGGTACGTGTCCCGGGTGGCGAAGTCCATGGCTCCGAACGCGCTGCGGCTGCGCAGCACATCGTCGACGTGGCCGACGTTCTCGACGAACTTCGCCCAGTCGAGCGAGGAGATCAACCGCATGCTCGTGATCACGTTGCGGACGGTCACGTTCATGCTCGCCTGGCGCTGGTGCTCCAGGCGAACGGTCTCTTCAGCGGTCGTGCCCTGTGCGACCAGTCGTTGTTCGAGCCAATGCAGCGCCGGCGTCACTGCTGGGTCCTGATCCCGCAGTCGCTGGAACAGTTGCACGAGCCCGGCGGTCGGCAGCGTCGTGCGCGACAGCCGTCGCGACTCGACGGCCATGACATCCGGGTCTTCTTGACCGAGTCCGAGCAGTCGGTCGGCGAGATCGTCGGCCATGTGTCGAGCGGCCCGACTGACGACGATCTGCTGCGAAAGTCGCCGGAGGTTCTCGACCAGCAGTATTCGCAGGCTGATGGCGATCGCCCACAGCTCGCCGATCGTCAGCGGCTCGACCGACTGGTACGCCTGGACCATCCGCTGCAGGCTGTCGGGATCGAACCGGCTGTCGGTGTGGGCGATGTAGGCCCAGGCGAGACCGAGGACGCGGGGATACCCCGCGAGGTGACCGTCGGCGAGCTTGGGCAGCTCGTGGTAGTAGTCCGGCGGCAGGTCGTCGCGGATCTCGCGAAGCTGCTCGTCGACGATGGGAAAGTTGTCGACGAGCCACTCCGCGGCGGGGGTGATCGAACGTTCGTCCTTGATCGCCTGCGCGAGCGTTCGATACGACTCGACGAGAACCCTGCCGTTCTCGGCGACACGCGGCTGCACGGCCTTGCCCTTGTGGTTGCCCTCCATCACGGCTTGCGCCTCGGCAAGCGTGCGCGCATGCTGCTCGAGGCGCTCGACGCTGAAGAGCTCCTCGACGATCGGCGGGCTGAGATCGGCCGGCGAACGCCGCGGACGCCGGGCGCGACCGAGCGGGTCGGGAGCTGACTGCTTCGCTCTCATTCCCCCTCGCTCTACCACACGTCGCCGTCTCGCCAGTCGCAGGTCAGCTCTCCCGAGACGTCGAGCCTCGTGCATCCCGGCAACACGTAGATGCAGCCGTCCTCGTCAGGCGTCCGCCGGACGCCGGCAGGCGTGAGTGCCGACGTCGAACCGAGCCACTTGACCCAGCCGCGGTGCTCGTAGAGGTCTGTCGCCTCGTCCGTTGCACCGAGTGCACCGATGTCGTACGCGCCCTTGATGATGCGTTCGAGCGCCTCCATCATCTGCCCGCCGACACCGCGGCGCTGACAGTCCGGGTGGACACCGACACCCTCCACGTACCCCGTCCGCATCGCCCGACCCTGGTGGATGAGGTGTCGTTGAACGACCGAGGCGTGGCCGATCACGGACTCGTCGCGCCAGACGACTGCATGCATGCCACCGATCGAGTGCTCCCAGTCTTCGTCCGTCAGCTCGCCTTCGAACACCATCTCGAGCAGCTGCCGGGCCTTCAGCAGTGCGTCCGCATCGAACTCGGCGGTGTGCCCGACCTGCAGAACGAATGTTCCGTCCGCTCGGTCCGCTGTGGGCAGTCCGGATGAGTTCACCGTCGTGGACGCTAATGGCCGCCGCTCCAGGCGTCATCACCCCCGGTCCGCGAAGATCTTCGAAAATCCTGTCGATGCTGTCGATTTCGATGATCGGCGTTCGTGTAGAGGGCAACCAGACTTGGTGAGTGCCGAGTCCTGAACGAAGGAGAATCCAATGACGCAGTACCTGATGTCGGTCTTCATGGTCGAGGGCACCGAAGCCCCTGGTCCCGAGGACACCCAGCGGATGTACGCCCAGGTCGACAAGTTCAACGCGAAGCTGCAGGAGCAGGGCTCCTGGGTCTTCGCCGGCGGCTTGCACCCGGCGAACGTCGCGACGGTCGTTCGAGTGCACAACGGTGAAGTGCTGACCAGCGACGGGCCGTTTGCAGAGTCGAAGGAGCAGGTCGGCGGCTTCTGGATCGTCGAAGCCGCTGATCTCGATGCAGCACTCGCGCTGGCCGCCGAGGGCTCAGCAGCATGCGGAGCACCGGTCGAGGTGCGTCCGTTCCAGGGCGACCCGACCGAGAGCTGACCGGGTCGATGGTCCGGGCAGTCGATGCACGAGACATCGAACGTGTCTTTCGCGCTGACGCAGGGCGCGCTGTGGCAACCCTGGTCCGCTTCTTCGGTGACATCGACATCGCCGAGGAAGCGGTCCAGGAGGCATTCGCGATCGCGGTGCAGCGATGGCCGGAGACGGGATTGCCGCCGAGCCCAGCAGGCTGGATCATCACGACGGCCCGCAATCGCGGCATCGATCGGCTCCGCCGCGAGTCGTCGCGTAACGACCGGCACCGTCAGGCCGTGCTGGTGCACACTGCGGATGAACGAGCTGAGGTCGGTCCGGTGAACGACGATCGACTTCGGCTGATCTTCACCTGCTGCCATCCGGCCCTTGGGCAGGAGGCGCAGGTGGCCTTGACCCTGCGGTTGATCGCCGGTCTCCAAACGCCGGAGATCGCACGTGCGCTCGTCGTCGCCGAGCCGACGATGGCCCAGCGACTCGTGCGTGCCAAGAACAAGATCCGGGCCGCGAACATCCCGTACCGCGTGCCGAGCGACGCGGAGCTGCCCGACCGGCTGCGCTCCGTGCTGGCGGTGTTGTACTTGATCTTCAACGAAGGGCACATCGCAACGAGCGGCGACATCCTCGTCCGCCAGGATCTGTGCGACGAGGCGATTCGTCTTGCTCGGCTCCTCGTCGAACTGATGCCGGATGAGGCCGAGGCGCAGGGTCTCCTCGCACTCCTGCTGTTGACCGAGGCGCGCCGGCCGGCCCGCGCGGACGCCGCCGGTTCGCTCGTGCGCCTTGCCGAACAGGATCGGTCGTTGTGGACGCGGTCGCTCGTCGACGAAGGTCACGACCTCGTTCGGGCGTGCCTTCGTCGGAACATGCCGGGGCCGTACCAAGTTCAAGCAGCCATCGCCGCAGTCCACGCCGATGCGGCGACCGCCGAGGCGACTGACTGGTCGCAGATCGTGCAGCTGTACGACCAGTTGCTGGCCTTCACACCGACTGGGATCGTCGCGCTGAATCGAGCGATTGCGGTCGGCGAGCTGAGGGGGCCGGCATCAGCACTCGCTCTCGTCGACGAGCTCGCTCTCGGCAACTACCACCTCTATCACGCGGTGCGCGCCGACCTGCTCGAGCGGTTGGGCGACAACGAGGGTGCGGCCGTCGCGTACGACAAGGCGCTCGCGCTGACCGGCAACGCGGTGGAGCGTGACCATCTGGAACGCCGGCGAGCGGGTTTGCCGGCAGGTTGATTCAGTCGGTTGTTCGCGCCTTGTACCGACGCTGGGCGATGACCCAACCGAGAGCGACGAGGAGGATGCTGTAGATCCACGCTGCCGCAACGGGATGGTCGATCGGCCACACGTGCTTCGTCACCGGCGAAACGGGATTGCCGAAGAGCGTGCGCACCGCGGCGATCAGCACGCTGACCGGATTCACCGACGCCATCCACTGCAAGATGTTCGGCATCGACGCGATGGGAACGAACGCGTTGGAGATGAACGTCACCGGGAACACGATCACGAACCCGATGCCCATCACCGCATCAGGGGAGCGGACGAGGATTCCCAACCACAGCCCGAGCCAGATCATCGACGAGGCGAACACCAACAGCAGTGCGAGCGCCTCGAGCACGTGGAGGAACGGCGCGTGAGTTCGCCATCCGACGACCAGTCCGGTCCCGAGGAGGATCACGACGGTCAGGATCGAGCCGAGCATCTCGGCGAAGTAGTGGCCGAGCAGGTACGCGGATCGACGTGAGGGCAGAGATCGGAACCTGTCGATGACACCTTCTTGCAGATCCGTGGCGATCGACATTGCCGGGCCCATCATCGCGAACGCGAGCGTCTGGATGAGGATGCCACCGATCAGATATTCCTTGTACCCGGCGCCGCCGACTTTGATCGCGCCGCCGAACACGTAGGCGAACAGCAGGACGAACATCAACGGCTGCACCGTGACGTTGGTCAGCTTCTCGGGAACCTGACGGATGTGCTCGAGGTTGCGTCGAGCAAAGATCGTGCTGTCGGTCAACAAGGTGTTGCTCATGCGGAAACCTCCTGGTTCGTGGGGCGTGCGCTGGTCAATGCGAGGAACACCTCGTCGAGCGTCGCCTCGCGACGGCGGATGTCGACGGCGTCGATCCCTGCCTCGTCGAGGGCGCGCATGATGTCGATCACTCGGACGCCTGCCTTCAACGGCGCGGTGACGACCAGCGCCTCGCTGTCGAAGGTCGGGTCGTTGTCGGCGAATGCAGAGAGGGCGCTCGCAGCAGCGACGAGCTCGCTGGCAGCCGCCACCTTGACGTCGATGCGGTCGTCGCCGATCCGCGCCTTCAGATCTTCCGGAGTGCCATGGGCCACCGTCTCGCCATGATCCAGCACGACGATGTCGTCGGCCATGCGATCAGCCTCCTCGAGGTACTGGGTGGTGAGGATGATCGTGGTGCCACCGCGGACGAGGTCGGCCAGCATCTGCCACAGATCGCCGCGGCTGCGCGGGTCGAGGCCGGTCGTCGGCTCGTCGAGGAAGAGCACCTCAGGACTGCCCATCAAGCTCGCGGCGACGTCGAGTCGACGACGCATGCCGCCCGAGTACGTCTTGACGAGGGCTGAGGCGAAATCCGTCAGGTCGAGTTGCTCGAGCAGTTCATCGCCGCGTTGGCGCGCCGCCTGCTTGGACATGCCGCGGAGTCGGCCGATCGTCTGCAGGTTCAGCCGCGCCGACATGAGACCGTCGACCGTCGACTGCTGCGACGCGACGCCGATGCGGCCGCGCACCTCTTTCGCCTGACGGACCACATCGAGCCCGGCGACCGTTGCGCTTCCTTCCGACGGCTGGCTGAGCGTCGTCAGGATGCGGATCGCGGTCGTCTTGCCGGCGCCGTTGTGGCCCAACAACCCGAGCACCGTCCCCTGAGCGACGTGCAGATCGAGGTGGCGAAGCGCCCACAGGTCGCCGAACCGCTTGCCGAGGCCGGTCGCGGTGACGCCGCCCGTTGTGATCGCTGAACTTCCCATGATCGGCTCCAAGGTCGTTGATTCGATGTTCGTATCCTGTACCGAACTTTCGTACATAGTACGACTAACAATAGCAGTACACTGTACGACGTGGCAAGCGATTATCGAAAGAAACGAGCGGTCGCGGCCAAGGTGGCCAAGCATGCCGAGGCGCTCGATCGGCTCGCCGACCATCTCGATGCGATCAACGTGTGGACGAAGTCG
>DASWRR010000245.1:0-4385 GCA_036403055.1 Ilumatobacteraceae bacterium
CGCTGCGAGGTCCTCGCGGCGGCTGCATCCTGTCGACGGCGCAGCATGCCGCGGCCATCGACAAGGCGGTCTTTCCCGGATGGCAGGGCGGTCCCCTGGAGCATGTGATCGCCGGAAAGGCGGTCGCGTTCTACGAAGCGCTGCAGCCGAGCTTCGCCGAGTACGCGCAGCAGATCGTGCTCAACGCCAGCGCGCTCGCTGCTGCGCTCGCGAACGAAGGCTTCCGCCTCGTGAGCGGAGGAACCGACAGCCACCTCATGGTCGTCGATCTCCGTCCGTTCGACTCCGAGCTCACGGGCAAGGAGACGCAATCGGTGCTCGACCGCGCCGGTATCACCCTCAACAAGAACACGATTCCCGACGACCCGCGTAGCCCGTTCGTGACGAGCGGTGTCCGCATCGGCACCCCGTCGGTCACGACGCAAGGGATGAAGGAGCCGGAGATGGCGTTGATCGCGATGCTCATCGCCAGAGTCCTCGGCGACCGCGGCAATGAGGGCACGATCGGCGCGGTTCGGTCCGAGGTCGCGGATCTCTGCGCGAAGTTCCCCGCATACAGCTGATCGCTAGAGTCGCCAGCGCTGATGCCGTCGACGACCTCCTACCTCTTGATCGGTCTCGTCGCCGCCGTCGCGACGTTCGTCTTCACGCCGATCGTCGGTTTCGTCGCCCGCCGCCTCGGGTGGGTGGTCGAGCCGGATGAACGCCGGATCCACACGGTCGCGACACCGGACGTCGGCGGGATCGCGATGTTCATCGGCTTCGTCGCGGCGCTCGCCGCGGCACGCCTCAACGACCACTTCGACACCGTCTTCGCGCGCAACGACGAGCCGCGTGGTGTGCTCTTCGCCGCGTCGCTGATGTTCATGGTCGGCCTGTTCGACGACATCCGCGAGATCTCCGCGCCGGCCAAGGTCATCGGGACGATCGCGGTGGCGGGCATCCTGACGTACTACGGCGTCACGATGTTCTACTTCCGCGTGCCGTTCGTCGATGTCTTCACGGTGACGGATGACTGGACGCTGCTCATCACGGTCGTGTGGTTGCTGGGGATGACGCAGGCGATCAACCTCATCGACGGCTTGGACGGCTTGGCCGCCGGCATCGTCGCGATCGGTGCGCTCGCCTTCTTCATCTACAGCCTGCGGCTCGGCGCTCCGAACGTGCGACTGCTGTCGTCGCCGTCGATCGGGCCGATGATCGCGATCATCACGGTCGGCATCTGCGTGGGGTTCCTGCCGCACAACTTCAATCCGGCGAAGATCTTCATGGGTGACGGTGGTGCGTTGCTGCTCGGCCTGCTCCTCGCGGTCAGCACGAGCGTGGTCGGCGGCAGGGCCGATCCGAACCTGCAGGGGTACGCCGGTCAGACGTACTTCTTCCTTGCCCCGCTGTTCATCCCGCTGTTCATCCTCGGTGTGCCGATCCTCGACACGCTGTTCGCGATCATTCGGCGGGCGACTCGCCGCCAAGGTGTTGCGACCGCTGACAAGCGCCACCTCCACCATCGCCTCATGGAGATGGGCCACGGCCAGCGACGCAGCGTCGTGATCCTCTGGTCGTGGACCGCGTTGCTCTCGGCGTTCGTGCTGTACCCGGTCCTGACGCAGAGCTTCGTGTCCTACGTGCCGATCGGCGCGGCCATGCTCGGCCTCCTGCTGTACACGCTCTTCCATCCCCAGATCCGCCGCAATCGAGCCGCCTGAGCGTCCGAGTGTTTGCGGCTCGCGCTGCGCCGACGGAGTGTTTGCCGCGCACCCGGTTGGGATGGAAACACTCGGACGCGGGGTTTGTTTCGGTTTCGTTTGGCGCGGCGGAGGGCGTCGGATAGATTGTGTATGCGTTCACAAGCTCGTTGCATCGGAGTAGCGGGCACGCGAAGCCGCCGCGAAAATCCGGCATTGAGGACCGCACCGTTGAAGCCGATCCCCATCCCGAGCAAGGGCACCGACGACAAGATCGGTAAAGGCATCGACGTCGCGCTGGTCACCCTCGTCTTCCTCGGGATCGGATACGCGCTCGATCGCTGGCTCGGCACCAAGCCGGTCTTCATGGTCTCGTTGGTGATGCTCGGATTGATCGGTGAATTCGTGCGTTTTTGGTATGACTACGATGCCCGGATGAAGGTGCTCGAGGCGCAACGCGCCGCTGGCACGCGTTCCACTCCAGCCCAGGGAGACCGACCGTGAACGACATCGCATTCTCGATGGCCGCGCCATTGCCCGGGCCCGCGCCCGAAGTGACGGTGTCCAACGACATGATCAAGCGCGGGTTGATCGTCGCACCGATCCTGATCGCGATCTGCGGGCTGATCTGGGGAGTGAACGGCGCGTCGTCGAGCGCGTATGCGATCGCGATCGTGCTCGTCAACTTCGCCCTCGCAGCGGGGATCGTCGCTGTCACGGCGAAGATCAGCCTCCGACTGATGATGGGTTCCGTGCTGTTCGGCTACCTCGTGCGCCTCGGGCTGATCTTTCTCGCCGTCTACTTGGTGAAAGACGCCGGATGGATTTCGCTTCCGGCACTCGGAGCGACCATCATCTTCACTCACCTGGGTCTCCTGGTGTGGGAATTGAAGTACGTAGCGATGTCGCTCGCCTATCCCGGCCTGAAGCCCAAGCCCGCGTCCAGTAACACCGTCCCCAACACGTCTGCCCACTAGGGAGTACCTCGGAATGCTCGCATTGAAGTTTCCGCCGATCAACGAGTTGATCCGTTGGAGAGACATCTTCTCCAACTTCAACAAGGTCGGCTTGATCGCCGTCATCGCGGCAGTCATCGGCATCGTGGTGTTCATGTTGGCGGCGAACAAGGATCCGCTCGTCGCGCCGACAGGCGTCCGCAACCTCGCCGAGAGCAGCGTCACGTTCATCGAGAACGACATCGTCATGCAGACCATGGGCAAGGACGGGCTGCCGTGGACACCGTTCCTGTTGTCGTTGTTCATCTTCGTCTACCTGTGCAACGTCCCCGGAATCATCCCGCTGTTCCAGATGCCGGCGACCGCGCGCATGGCGATCCCGCTGTTCCTCGCGCTGATCGTGTGGGTCACCTACAACATCGTCGGCTTCAAGCACAACGGCATCAAGTACATCACGGGCATGGCATGGCCGCACGGCGTGCCCCTTGCGATGCGACCGCTCGTCGGTGTCATCGAGGTGCTGTCGAACATCGTGCTCCGCCCGTTCTCGCTGGCCGTCCGACTCTTCGCCAACATGCTCGCCGGTCACATGTTGCTCATCACGTTCGCGTTCCTCACCAACGCGTTGGTCTTCGCCGAGACGAAGCAGTTGGCATTGAAGCCGATGAGCATCCTGCCGTTCTTCATGCTCGTGTTCCTGACGGCCTTCGAAGTGCTCGTCGGCCTGCTCCAGGCATACATCTTCACGATCCTCACCGCTGTGTACATCGACGCAGCGCATCACCCGGTCCACTAGGCCGTTTCAGCCAGCACACAGATCTCCCACACCAACCTCACCAGGAGAAACACCAACAACATGGAAGCAATCGCCCGCCTCATCGCTGACACGACTCCGCCACAGTCGCCTTCCGATGCCAAAGCCGCCAACGCCGCCATCGGCGCTGGTTTCGCTTACGGCCTCGCCGCCATCGGCCCCGGCGTCGGCATCGGCTACGTCGTCGGTAAGGCCATCGAGGCAATGGCTCGCCAGCCAGAAGCCGCCGGCATGGTCCGCACCACGATGTTCCTCGGCATCGCGTTCACCGAGGCGCTCGCCCTGATCGGCTTCGTCGTCTTCATCCTTCTGGGTCTCTGAGGACTACTCGTGCTCACCGTCACCGTCACCACGACGGCTGCGGGCCACGCCGTGGTCGTTCATCTTCCGCAGACTGCCGTGGAAGCAACAACGACCGCAGAGGACAAAGGTCCGAGCCCGATCGCACCCGAGGTCAAAGAGTTGGCATGGAGCGCCGGCGCGTTCATCGTGCTGTTCGTCGTCATGCGACTCGTGATCTTCCCTCGCTTGAAGAAGGGCATGGATGCGCGCTACGGCAAGATCCGTGGTGATCACGAAGCCGCCGACCAGACGCGAGCCGAGGCGCTGGCGGAGGTCGCGGCGTACGAGGCGCAACTCGCGACGTTGAAGGCCGAGGCACGCCAACGCGTCGACGCCGCCCGCCAGACGTTGGAGGCCGAACGCACCGCCGCATTGGCCGAAGCCAACGCCCGCATCGCTGCGCGCAGGGCCGAGGCGCTCGCGGCCGCCGAGGCCGCAAGGTCGGCCGCCTCGGTGCACATCGAAGCTGCAGTCGCCGACGTCAGCAGTCGCGTCACGGAGCTGGCGACCGGACACCGTCCGGACCTCGCAGCGGTCACACAGATCGTGTCGACGCTGATGGCCGGAGGCGTCGGATGAGCCTCTCCA
>DASWRR010000246.1:0-4096 GCA_036403055.1 Ilumatobacteraceae bacterium
CGAATGCCGTCGAGCGTCTCGGCGCACAGGTTCAGTGGTGTGAGGGTGACGTCGGCGCCCCACACGGCATGGTCGTAGCCGCCGCCGACGTAGGGCGACAGTGCGTCCTCACTCGCGTGACCACCCGGACCGTGGCCGCAGTCGTGCCCCAACGCGATTGCCTCGGTCAGCGCGACGTTGAGTCCGATCGCTCGGGCGACCGACGTCGCGACCTGCGCGACTTCGAGCGCGTGGGTCAGTCTGGTGCGCTGGTGATCGTCGGGGAACACGAACACCTGCGTCTTGCCGGCGAGCCGTCGGAACGCGCTCGCGTGCAAGATGCGGTCGCGGTCGCGTTCGAAGCACGTCCGCCACGGATCGGGTGTCTCCTCGAGGTGCCGGTTCCCCGCGCCGACCGCCTGCGTTGCGAGCGGTGCGAGCGCGTCGGCGTCCGCCTCTTCTCGCTGCGCTCGCGTTGCGAGCGAACGCGACCCACTGGCGGCGCACGAGTCGGCGTGCGCGAACGCAACCTCGCCGTCGGCGTGCGCTTGCATCGTCGATGCCCAACGCTCCGCTCGTTCGCCAAGATCGGCCACCCGACCAGGGTACCGAACATCTCCGGCTCGCCCGTTGGCAACGCCAGATACCCTCTAGTGGTCCTATGAGCGGGTTCGTCGACGAAGCACAACTGAATGTACGAGGCGGCGATGGTGGCGCCGGATGCTCGTCGTTCCGACGCGAGGGTCCGGAGGCGTTCGGCGGGCCTAACGGCGGCGACGGTGGCAAGGGTGGCGACGTCTGGCTCGTCGCCGACCGAAATGTCGCGTCATTGCTCGCGTTCCGCGACCACCCGCACCGGCGCGCCCAGGACGGTGTGCACGGCAAGGGGAAGGATCAGCACGGCCGTCGTGGCGAGTCGCTGGAGGTCGCCGTCCCCGAGGGAACAGTCGCGACCGACCTGTACACCGGGGAGCTCCTCGCCGACCTGGCGAACCACGGCGACCGCTGGTTGGCGGCTGCTGGTGGGCGCGGTGGACGGGGCAACGCCAAGTTCTGGTCCAACAAGCGCAGGGCCCCGACGTTCGCCGAACAGGGTGAGCACGGTCAAGATCTGTGGCTGAAGCTCGAGTTGAAGTTGATGGCCGACGTTGCGCTGGTCGGCTTCCCGAACGTCGGCAAGAGCACGTTGATCAGCGTCATCAGTGCCGCGAAACCGAAGATCGCCGACTACCCGTTCACCACCCTCGAGCCGCACCTCGGCGTCGTCAAGATCGACGAGCACACCGATTTCGTTGTCGCCGACATCCCCGGGCTGATCGAAGGCGCGAGTGAGGGCAGGGGCCTCGGCCATCGGTTCCTGCGCCACATCGAGCGCGCCAGGGTCCTGTGCGTGATGCTCGATCTGGCGGCCGCTGACGAGGTGCCGCCCGAGGAACAGGAGCGGATCCTGCTGCAGGAGCTCGGTCGTTACCGCCCGGAGTTGCTCGACCGCCCGCGAGTGGTGGTCGGTACGAAGGCCGACGCCGCGGTCGCAGATTGGGATGGCCTTCGTATCTCCGCGGTCACCGGCGAAGGTGTCCGGGACCTCGTCGGCAAGCTCGCATCTCTCGTGCACGAGGCGCGCAGCGAGCAGCCGGTGAAGCCCGGTGTCGTCATCATCCGGCCCGAGGCAGAAGGCGGTCGTGTCGAGCGATTGGGCGAGCACGAGTTCCGTCTCGTTGGTCGCCAGGTCGAGCGGGTGGTCGCGCTGAACGACGTGACAACACCCGAGGCGTTGTCGTACATCGACTACCAGATGAAGCGCCTCGGCGTGCCGCGCATCCTGGCTCGCGCCGGCGCGCAGGACGGCGACATCATCTGGGTCGCAGGCTTCAGCTTCGAGTACGAACAGGAGGCGTGATGCGCCTCGTCGCCAAGATCGGGACGTCGTCGATCACCGACGAACTTGGTGTCATCGACGAGCAGGTCGTCGACAACTTGTGCGATCAGCTCGCCGCACTTCGCGCTGCGGCGCACGAGGTGATCCTCGTCTCGTCGGGCGCGGTGTCGGCGGGCGTCGCGGCGCTCGGTATGGCGGCGCGACCGACGGACATGCCGACGTTGCAGGCGATATCGGCAGCCGGCCAGAGCCGGTTGATGGGCACGTACAACCGGTCGCTCGGGCGCCACGATCTCGTCGCTGCGCAGGTCTTGCTGGTACCGAACGACTTCGTCGATCGTCGTCAGTACCTCCACGCTCGACAAACCCTGCTGCGCCTGCTCGAGCTCGGGTGCATCCCGATCATCAACGAGAACGACGCGATTGCGAGCCACGAGCTTCGGTATGGCGACAACGACAGAATCGCCGCGCTCGTTGCGCACAACGTCAACGCCGATCTGCTCGTGCTGCTGACCGACACGCCGGGGCTCTTCACCGCTGACCCGCGTCTCGATGCGTCGGCGGAGCTGATCAGTGAGGTGCTGTCGGACGATCCGTTGCTCACGGTCGCGGCCGGCGCAACTCGGTCCGGGCGAGGCAGCGGTGGCATGGCTTCAAAGCTTGCCGCGGCGAAGATGGCTTCATGGTCTGGTACGCGTGCTGTCATCGCGTCGGCGGATCAGCCGAACGTGCTCGTCGACGCCGCGGCGGGCGTCAAGGTCGGTACCACCTTTCAACCGAGCGTGCGACGGCTGGCGGCACGCAAGCTGTGGATCGGTTTCGCCAGCCAGGTCGACGGTGTCGTTCGGGTCGACGATGGCGCGCGGCGCGCGCTCGTCGAGCGCGGCACGTCGCTGTTACCCGCCGGCGTGACGGGCATCGATGGCAACTTCGATGAGGGTGATGTCGTCGAAGTCCGCGACGGCTCGCACGCCGTCGTTGCCAGGGGCATGGTCCTCAGCGACGCGGCAACGTTGCGCGGGATCATCGGTAAGCGCACGAGCGACCTGCCCTCGCACGTCGCGCATGAAGTGATCCACCGCGACGATCTCGTACTGCTCACCTGAACCCACGAGTGTTTGGCGCGCGCCCGGGTGGGCGCCGAACACTCCGTCGTCGTCAGCTGCTGGCCGGTCGGGCCTGGTCTTCTGTGACGGGGGCGGCACCGACGGCCGGGGCCGACGTCGGGGAGTCGAGGCCCAACTCGGCGCGCAGCTCGCTGAGCCGGCTGTGCGCTTCGATGTTGGCGGTGGCCTGCTCGACCTCGAGAATTCTGGACTCGACCGATGACTCCTGCAGCTCCGACGACGCCTTCGCCTTGGTGTAGCGCGCCTCGATCTTCTGCTGGACCTCGTTGAGCGTTGGCACGTCGTCGCCGACGGTCTCCTGGAGCTGCGACATCGCCTTGTTCATCTCTTCTTGCATCTTCGCCTGCTCGAGCTGGGAGAGCAGCTTGTTCTTGTCGGCGAGCTTCTGCTGGAGGATGCGGCTGTTCTGTTGCACGGCGGCCTTGGCCTGATCCGACGCCTTCGCCGATTCGAGGACCATCGTCTTCAGACCTTCGACGTCCTTCTCGACCTGGATCAGCTGGTTGGCGATGGTCTCAGCGGCGCCGTTGTACTGCGCTGCCTTCGCCGCGTCGCCGGCCTTCTGTGCATCCGACGCCATCATCAATGCCTGGCGGGCATTCGCATTCAGCTTCTCGAGTTCGGCCATCTTGCTGTTGAGACGTAGCTCGCTCTGCTTCTGATTGGCGATCACGTTCGCCGCCTGCTCCTTGAGACGACGGTGCTGCGCCTGGGCCTCGGCCAGCGCTTGTTCCAACTGAACGGCGGGGTCGGCGCGGTTCTCGAAGTTGCGATTGAGCTTGGCGCCGAAGTACTTCCACCACTTCTTGAAAGCTTTGAACATGGCGGGAATGCTAGTCGGGGGAGGTCAATGTGCGCGCTGGCCGCAGCCGTGTTCGCAGGGCATGGAGCTCGGGTGAGTGCAGCGCGAGCAGGACGCCGACATAGGCGCCGGCACCGACGACGGTCGCGACGACGACACGCAGTACCGCACCCCGGCCGGAGTTCGCCCCGACGACGCGTGCAACCACCCAGACGACCTCGGCCATCACGACCGCGGCGACGCCCATTCGCCACAAGCTCTCGGTGACGACGCGGAGAGGGAAGTCCGGGAGCTTGTACCGCAGGACCT
>DASWRR010000247.1:0-12221 GCA_036403055.1 Ilumatobacteraceae bacterium
TGCTCGTGCCGCCGATTCACGAGCTCACGGAGAACGCGCTGACGGTGCTGCAGCACTTCGACGGTGTGCTGCTGCCCGGCGGTGGCGACGTCGATCCTCGGTGCTACGGCCAGGAGCCGACGGAAGATTCGCTGTATGGAATCGTCGCGGCCAACGACGAGCTCGACATGGCCGTCGCCCGCGCCGCGCTCGAGCTCGACTTGCCGATGCTGGCTCTGTGCCGCGGCATGCAGGTGCTCAACATCGTGCTCGGCGGCACCTTGGTGCAAGACATCGGCAACGACGAGCACTGGATGCGCGAGCACTCCGTGAAGTTGGTGGAAGGGTCCGTGATCGCGGACATCGTCGGCGATACGCACCTCGACCACTGCCACTCCGTCCATCACCAGGGGATCGGTGATCTCGGCGCCGGTCTCGTGCCGATCGGCTACTCCGAGGACGGCCAGCTCGAAGCGGTCGAGCTGCCAACGAAGAAGTGGGTCGTGGGGCTGCAGTGGCACCCTGAGGACACCGCGACTCGCCAGCCGCAACAGCAGGCGATCTACAACGAACTGGTGCGCAGAGCGGGTTTACACTGACGCGGTGAAACCTCTCGTCGTCATCGTCGGGCGTCGATCGGAGGAGGCACAAGGCGTTCGCGGCAAACCGTTCGCCGCCGGTCAGGCGTACTTCAACGCGGTCGAACGAGCCGGTGGGATCCCTGTGATGCTGCCGCCGATCCTCGGCCTCATCGACGACATCCCGTCACTGGTCGACCGTGTCGACGCTGTCGTGTTCCATGGTGGCGGCGACGTCGATCCGCGCCGTTACGGGCAGCAGGCGAGCGAGGAATCCTTGTACGGCATCGTTGCCGAGCACGACGAGACGGAGCTCGCGATGATGCACGCCGCGATCGCCGCCGACATCCCGGTGCTCGCGATCTGTCGCGGCCTGCAGGTCCTCAACGTCGTGCTCGGCGGCACGCTCGTCCAGGACATCGGGTCACACGATCACTGGATGGCGTTCACGAGGGTCGACCTCGATGCAGGCTCGCGTGTCGCGAAGGCGATGGGGACGGAATCGCCGCAACGATGCCACTGCGTCCACCATCAGGCGCTCGATCGAGTCGGCGATGCGTTGACGGTCGTCGGTCGAGGCGATGACGGCATCGTCCATGCCGTCGAGCTCGACACGGCGCGGTGGGTCGTCGGCATTCAGTGGCATCCCGAGGACTCCGCCGCGGACGACCCTCAGCAACAAGCGCTCTTCGACGAGTTGATCCGCCAGGCCGGCTGACCTGACGTCTCCGGCGTTCGGGTCGGTCGGATCTACTTCGTGATGACGGCGGCTTTGGCGGCGTCGATGAGCCAGCCCGGGTAGAACCCGACGAGCAGCGTGAAACCGACTGCAAGTGCAACCGCGACACCAGTCCACAGCGGGACGCGGACAGCTTCGCGATCCGCGTCTCCTGTCTCCGGTTCCGTGATCCACATCGACACCATGATCCGCAGGTACAAGAACGCGGCGATAACGGATGCGACCATGCCGATGATCGCGATCGCGTAGCTGTGCTCCTCGACTGCGGCCTGCAGCACACCGAACTTGGCAACGAAGCCGGACGTCAACGGGACACCTGCTTGAGCAAGCAGCAGGACGGTCATGCCGAACGCCAGGAATGGATGCGACTTGCCAAGACCTCGGAACGACGAGAGGTCGGTTGCATTGTCGCCGGTTCGACTGACCATGGTCACGACCGCGAACGAGCCGACGACCAAGACCGAGTACAACAGCATGTACAGCAACGCCGAAGGGATCCCGTCGCCGAGGTCCGGCTGGCCGGCTCGGTGCGCCGCCGCCTCGACACCGATGAGGATGAAGCCGGCGTGACTGACGGAGGAGAACGCCAGCATCCGTTTGACGTTCGTCTGGACCACTGCCATCGTCGATCCGACGACGACGGTCAGCACCGCGAGCGTCCACACGATCGGGCGGTAGTCGTCGCTCCAGTGCGGCAGTGCGTAGATCAGCACGCGCAGCATCGCCCCGAACGCCGCGACCTTGCCGACCGATCCCATGAACGACGTCACCGGCGTCGGTGCGCCCTGATACACGTCGGGCGTCCAGAAGTGGAACGGAACAGCCGCGACCTTGAAGCCAAGGCCCACGATGAGGAGCGCGACGCCGGCAAGGATGAAGGCGTCGTGTCGTTGGGCCGGCACGATCGCGTTGAACGAGGCGACGATCTTCGAGAAGTTGGTGCTGCCCGCGGTGCCGTACACCATCGCGATGCCGTAGAGGAAGAACGCCGACGAGAAGCCGCCGAGGATGAAGTACTTGATGCCGCTCTCTTGGCTCTCGATGCGCTTTCGATGGCTGGCCGACATGACGTAGAACGAGATCGACAGGATCTCCAGGCCGAGGAAGAGCACGATCAGGTCGTTGGCCGATCCCATGATCACGCCACCGATGGAGGCGAGCAGGTACAGCGCGTACACCTCCGGCCCTTCGAGCCCTTCACGGCGGAGGTAGTCGTCGGTCGACAACGCGACGAGAACCAACGACGCCGCGATCGTGATCGTGATGAACATCGTGAAGACGTCGAAACGCAATGCTCCACCCACGAGCGTCGACGCGCCGCCGTCGGTGATGTTGTCCCACAAGAAGAAGCACACGATCATCGTCGCGAGCCCCGCGGCGACGGTGAACAGCGCATAGACGTGCGGCGGCCGTCGCGGCATCAACGCGCCAACGACGAGCAACACAACTGCGGCGCCCAACAGGATGAGGAGCGGGCTCAGCGCGAACCAGTTGACGGACGGGCCGAGAAGGACGGGGTCGGCGGCGATCATGGTGCCACCGCGACGGGCTGCGGTTCGACGTAGTTGGTCTTCTCGGTGACGTGTTCGATCAGTCGCTTCACGCTCGGCTCGATGCGGTCGAGCATCGGTTTCGGATACACACCCGTGAACACGATGACGCCCACGAGCGGGAGGAGCACGGCCGCCTCGCGCAGCTTCAACTCCGGGAACGTCCGGTTGGCGTCGTCTGGCTCGCCGTGGAACACACGCTGATAGGCCCACAGGAGGTACAACGCCGCAAGGATGACACCGGTCGCGGCCACGACGGTCCACCACCGCGCGGTCAGGAACGAACCGATCAGCACCAAGTACTCACCGATGAACCCGTTCAGGCCCGGCACACCGATCGACGACAGCATCACGACCATGAACACGCCGGCGAAGATCGGCGCGACCTTCTGCAGACCCTTCAAGTCGGCGATCTGTCGAGTGTGCCGACGGTCGTAGATCATGCCGACGAGCAGGAACAGCGCGCCGGTCGACACACCGTGGTTGATGTTCTGCATCACACCGCCGGTCATCGACTGAGATGTCATCGCGAAGATGCCGAGCACGATGAAGCCGAGGTGCGCGACCGACGAGTAGGCGACGAGACGTTTGAGGTCCTTCTGCATCGTCGCGGCGATGGCGCCGTAGATGATGCCGATCACTGCGAGGGTGAGCCACAGGCTGCGGCTCCACCGTGCAGCCTCCGGAAACAGGAACACGCCGAACCGCAACAAGCCGTACGTGCCGAGCTTCAGCATCACACCGGCGAGGATGACCGAGCCACCCGTCGGCGCCTGCGTGTGCGCGTCGGGGAGCCATGTGTGCAACGGGAAGATCGGGACCTTCACGGCGAACGCCACCGCGAAGGCGAAGAACAGCCATCGCCCAGTGCTCGTCGCGAAATCCGCCTTGGCCAGTTCGATGAGGTCGAATGTCAGTGGGCCCCTGCCCTTCGCCAGGAACGCGGTCGCGATGACGCCGACGAGCATGAAGGCCGAGCCCGTCATCGTGAAGAGGAAGAACTTGGTCGCGGCGTACACCCGGCCCTCGTAACCCCACCCAGCGATGAGGAAGTACATCGGCACGAGGACGATCTCGAAGAAGACGAAGAACAAGAACAGGTCGAGGCTGACGAAGCTGCCCATGAGGCCCGCTTCGAGGAGCAGCATCCAGGCCAGGTACCGCCGGTGGTTCTGATGCGGATCGGTGCCCGCGATGACGATCGGGAACAGCACGCCGGTCAGCAGCAACAGGAACAGCGAGATGCCATCGACACCGAGATGCCACGAGATGCCCCATGGCTTGATCCACAGGTGCTTGCTGACGAACTGGAAGTCGGCGTTCGATTTGTCGAAGGCGACGACGAGCCAGACGCTGAGGGCACCGGTGAAGACACTGGACAGCAACGCCAGCAGCTTCGTCCACTCAGGGCGACGCGTCGAGAACGCGGCAACCGCCAACGCGCCGGCCGCGGGCACGAGTACGAGCAGCGTGAGAATCGGGAACGACGTCACAGGTTGCCCCGGACGACCACGAACCACGCGAGCAGCAGGACGACGCCGACACCGATCGCGGCCGCATAGTTGCGAACGTTGCCAGTCTGCACGGTGCGGATCTTCTGCGCCGTGCCGCGTACCAATCGGCCGACTCCGTTGACGGCACCGTCGATGACAGTCGCGTCGTACCACGCGACGGCATCGAAGGCTTCACGGCCAGGCCCACCCATGAACCTTCTGACGGTCGCGTCGTAGTACCAACCGTTCTGCAGCACTCGCGGCTCGATCGGCTTCGCCTTGTGCTGCGCGTAGATCATGATCGCTGCGCCGATGCCGATGAGGGCAACGACCGCAGCGATGACCGCGAGCGACACCTTTCCGGTGAGGCTCTCGTGCCCTCCGACCACGGGCTCGAGCCAGTGGGCGAGCTTCTCGGTTCGTGAACTGAACGGCAGATTGATGCCGCCGCCGATGATCGCGAGGCCGGCGAGCACGACGAGCGGGACCAGCATGATCGCCGGGCTCTCGTGTGGATGGAAGTCGCCGTGCGCACCGTGCTCGTCGTGCGCGTCGTCCCAGCGCGCCTTGCCGTAGAACACCATGATCACCTGACGTGTCATGTAGTACGCAGTGAGGAGCGCGGTCACGAGACCGACTGCCCAGAGCACCGGGCTCTTGTCGTATGCGGCCAGCAGGATGTCGTCCTTGCTCCAGAAACCCGCGAACGGTGGGACCCCGGCGATTGCCAGCCAGCCGACGATGAACGTCGCCGCGGTGATCGGCATCACCTTGCGCAACGCTCCCATCCGTCGCATGTCCTGCTCGTGGTTCATGCCGTGGATCACGGCCCCGGAGCCGAGGAAGAGCAACGCCTTGAAGAACGCGTGCGTGATCATGTGGAAGATCGCCGCGGTGTACGCACCGGACCCCACTGCCAGGAACATGTAGCCGAGTTGGCTGATCGTCGAGTACGCCAACACCCGCTTGATGTCGTTCTGCGCGACCGCGATCGTCGCTGCGAACAACGCGGTCGCGGCACCAACGACGGCGATCAACGTCGGCGCGTACGACGATGCGGCACCGAGCACCGGACTGATCCGGCACATGAGGTACACGCCTGCGGTCACCATCGTGGCGGCGTGGATCAGCGCGGAGACCGGCGTCGGGCCTTCCATCGCGTCGGGCAGCCAGATGTACAGCGGAAGCTGTGCGCTCTTTCCACATGCACCGAGGAAGCAGAACAAGGCGATCGCAGTCGCAGTGGACTGCGCCATCGTGTGAGCCGCGGTGTTGATACCGCCGTAGCTGAGCGTCCCAGTTGCCTGGAAGGCGAAGAACATCGCCACCATGAAGCCCCAGTCACCGACACGATTCGTGACGAACGCCTTCTTGCCGGCGGTCGCCGCGCTTTCCCGTTCATGCCAGAACGAGATCAGCAAGTAGCTGCACGTGCCGACGCCTTCCCATCCGAGGAAGGTCACGAGCATGTTCTCGCCGAGAACGAGCAGCAACATGCTCAACGCGAACAGGTTGAGGTAGAGGAAGAACTTCGAGAACCTCGGATCGCCGTGCATGTAGCCGATGGCATACAGGTGGATCAGCGTGCCGATGCCCGTGACGAAGAGGCACATCGTGATGCTCAGCGGGTCGGCGAGGAATGACAGGTCGACATTCAACGATCCGACCGGCACCCACGAGAACATTCTGATGATGTGCGAACGTTGCTCGGTCCGCTTCGACAGGAGATCGAAGAACACGCCGACGGTGACCGCGAACGCAGCGCCGCACATCAACGTCGCGAGATAGCCGGCCTTGGGGTCGCCCAGGCGCCGGCCGAAGAGCAGGATCAACACGAACCCGGCAAGTGGCAGCGCAGGGATGAGCCAGACGACGTCGAGCATCGGTCAGCCCTTCAGTTCCGCGAGGTCGTCAGCGGTCGCGTTCGGCTTGCGGCGCAATATCGCGACGATGATGCCAAGGCCGACGACGACCTCGGCCGCCGCAACGACCATCACGAAGAACACCGTCGTCTGGCCACCGATGTCGTTGAGCTTGCGGGCGACCGCGACGAACGTGAGGTTGACCGCATTGAGCATCAACTCGACGCACATCAACATGATCAACGGGTTCCGGCGGACCAACACGCCCACCGTGCCGATGCCGAAGAGCACAGCGGCCAACACGAGATACCACGTCGTGGTCGGGACAGCGGCGGCGATCACTGCGGTACATCCGTCGGCGTCTTGGGGGCCCGGCGTGCGAGCAGCACGGTGCCGACCACAGCGATCACGAGCAACACCGACGTGAGCTCGAACGCGAGCACGTGATCGCTGAACAGATCGCGGGCGAGCGTGCGGATGTTGCTGTCCGGATCGTTCGTCGCGCCGGCGGCAGCACGCGCCGCGGTACCGATGTTGTCGCGCGACGAGATCGCGGCGAACGCAACGAGCCCGATGACGCCGCCGCCGACGATCGCGGCAACCTTGCGCTGCAGCCGGAACGGCTCGATGCGAAGATCCTCCGCCTTGTCGACGCCGAGCAGCATGATCACGAACAAGAACAGCACGACGATCGCGCCGGCGTACACGATCACCTGGACAGCAGCCAGGAACTGAGCCTCTTGCTCGACGTACAGAACGGCCACACCGAACAACGTCAGCACCAGGCTCAGCGCGGCATGAACAGGATGTGACCGCGTGATGACACCGATCGCGCCAGCGAGGATCATCAGCCCCGCGCAGATGAAAACGAACAGCTGCATTACGGCGCGCTGTCCTCTGGTTCGCGGACGCCGTACCCGCGCTCGCTGCTCCAGCCGACTTTGCCGACGAACGTCGCGTCGCCGTTCGGTGATGTAGCGCGCATCCATGCGCTGGTGTGCTCGTCCTCACCGGGCCGCCAGTCCTCCCACGGCAGGTGCTTGGGCTGTCCATCGTCACCGACGAGGAGCTCGTCCTTCGTGTACACCGCGTCGCGCCGGTTCACGAAGCTGAACTCGAAGAGCTTCGTTTCGGTGATGGCCTCCGTCGGGCAGGCCTCAACGCAGAGATCACAGTGGATGCAGCGCAAGTAGTTGATCTCGTACACGAACCCGAAGCGCTCACCGGGAGACGTCGGGTTCTGCGGATCGTTGTCGGCCCCGCGAACGTGGATGCACTTGGCCGGGCAGACACCGGCGCACAGCTCGCAGCCGATGCACTTCTCCATGCCGTCCTCGTAGCGATTCAGGACATGACGACCGTGCGTGCGTTCTGGCTTCTCGTACTTCTCGTCGCGACCCTCCGTGTCCTTGCCCTTCTTCGCCACACGACCGCCGGAGTACGACGTCGTGACGCGCTTGCCACCGAACAACCGGTGCTGTCGAACCGTCACCAGGAACCCATCGAGGAAGCCCATCAGAACATCGCTCCTTCTCGCTCGCGGTTGCGCGCGCTGACCTTCGACGCGAGGTTCAGTAGCCCTCCAGCGAGCACCAATGCGACCAGTCCAAGCGCACCGACCACCGTCTTGTGCAGTCGTGTCCAGCCGTGATCATTCCCGACCCGCAGCAGCGACAAGAGCATGAACCAACCGAGCGCGATCGGGATCAGCACCTTCCAACCGAGATCCATCAACTGGTCGTAACGCAGACGTGGCAGCGTCGCCCGGAACCACACGTAGACGTACAGGAACACGAGCAGCTTGAGGAAGAACCAGACCGTGCCCGAGAACGGGCCGAAGAAGTGCAACACGTTGTCGTTGCCGGCGATCTTCAACGGTTGCGGTCCGCCGAAGAACAGCGTCACGATCACGCCGCTCATCGTGACCGTGTTCATGAACTCGGCGAGGAAGAACAATGCGAAGCGGATGCTCGAGTACTCGGTGTTGAACCCGCCGACGAGCTCCTGCTCCGCCTCGACGAGGTCGAACGGTGGGCGGTTGAGCTCGGCGGTCGCCGCGATCAGGAAGATCACGAACGGAACGAATGCCGTGCTGACGACGTGCCACTTCGAGATGGTCGACTGATCGAAGACGATGCCACTGGTGCTCAGCGTCCCGGACACGAGGATCACCGCAGCGAGGCTGAGACCGAGTGCGGCCTCGTAGCTGACCATCTGTGCCGACGCTCGCACCGAGCCGAGCAGCGGGTACTTCGATCCACTCGCCCACCCGGCCAGCATGATGCCGTACACCGAGATGGAGCTCAGCGCCAGCAACAGCAGCACGCCGATCGGCGGATCGGCGAGCTGCAGCCGAGTGATGTGGTTGAAGAGGACGACGTTGCCCGCCTTGCCGCCGCTGAAGTCGCCGCCGAGCGGGATGACGCTCCACACCAAGAACGCCGGTACGAACGCGAGGTACGGAGCGAGTTTGAAGACGAATCGATCGCTCTGGTCGGGGATCAGATCCTCTTTGAAGAACAGCTTGATCCCGTCGGCGAGCGTTTGCAGTATGCCGAACGGACCCGCCTTGTTCGGGCCGATCCGGTTCTGCATTCCGGCAATCGCCTTGCGCTCGAACCAGACCATCAGCATCGTTGCAACGAGGCCGAGGACGAAGACGACCACGACCTTCAACAAGACGATCGCGACATCGCCGAGCGTCAAGTTGTTGAGCAGTGGGTCGAGGGCGAACATCAGAACGATTCCACCCGCACGTCGGTCACGACGTCGGCCGAGTCGATCAGTTCGCCGATGCTCGGTCCCGGTTGGTTGAAGGGGATCCACGCCGAACCGCGAACGACGGTGTCGTCGGCGACGACGGTGAACACCATCGAAGCCCGCTTGCTCGTGACCTTGACATCCGCGCCGCTCGCGCATCCGACGCGTTCGAGGTCGAGCGGGTGCAGATGCAACCGCGACCCAGGGGCGAGGTGCGCCAGCGACGGTGACATCGCCGTGCCGACGGCATTGTCGTACAGCTTGCGGCTGACGACGAGCCGGTAGTCGTAGCTGTTGCGCGCATCGATCGGGCGGACGTCGGCGGTCGCGGCAGGCAACGCACCGATGCACACGATTCCGTCGCGCGCACTCCGCAGCGCGGCGGTCGTCGCCGCGCTGAAGCCCGGCACGTGTGCTGCGATCTGGTCCGTCACCTCGTCGACCGACGACACACCGAGATCGCCACCGAGCAGATCGGCGAGCTCCGTTGCAATCATCCAGTCGGCGCGGCTCGTGCCGCGCGGCGTCACGGTCGCCGAGAGCGTCGTGACCCGACCCTCGATGTTGGTGGTCGTGCCGCTCTTCTCGCCATACGCCGCGGCGGCGAGCACGACATCCGCTGGGGCACTCGACTTCGTCAGGAAGGTGTCGATCGAGATGATTCGCGGCGCGCCGGCAATCATCCGTCGGGCCAGATCGCTGTCGGGGAAGTCAGCCAGCGGATCTGCGCCGAGCAGGATCAAGCACTCGATCCTGCCCGCAGCCGCGGCCTCGGCGATCGCCAACGACTTCATGCCACCAGCGCCCGGCCGCATGCCCATCTCGATCGCCCCGACGACGTTGCCGCGACGAAACGCGGGCAGCACCTTCGCGCCGGCAGCAACGCGCAGCGCCGCGACGACACCGTTGCCGACCTCGCGCGGATGCTCGGCGAGATTCGCCCGACCGGCGACGATGACGACGCTGCCCGTGGCGAGCTGGCGAACGATCTCGGGATCATCGCTGCACGCGGCAACGGCATCGGTGATCCCGCCGGCCTGATATTCGATCGTCTTCCAGGCGACTCCGGAGAGGCCGGTGCGTTTCTGGGCGAACTCGATGATGCGGCTGCGACGCTTCTCTGCCGCATCGCGCAGCCGGAGGTAGAGCACCGGCAGTTCTTCTTTGATGTCGGGTGCCATCAAGATGATCGTCGACGCATTGGCTGCCTCGTCGATCGTTGCTCGGTCGAATCCGAGGAGGTCGATCGGTGACCCGTCGCCCATCTGCGCGTAGACGTGGGGGGTTCCGATGACATCGTGCGCGAGACGAGCCCACGCGTACGCGTCTTCGTTCGTTCCCCGAGCGCCGCCGAGGACTGCGATCGACTCAGGGCCGCCCGCCGCCTTCGCTTCGTTGATCAGTTCTGCGGCGCGCGTCAGTGCGGCGTTCCACGACGTCGGTTGGAGCTCCTCGCCGACTCGGACCAGCGGCGCCGTCAACCGCTCCTCGTTGTTGACCCATTCGAGGTTGTAACGGCCGCGGTCGCAGAGCCACCCCCAGTTGACCGGATCGCTGTCGACCCCGAGGTACCGGACAAGGACGTTGCGACTGGATTGCACGACGGTGCGACAACCGACGGCACACGTCGTGCACGTGCTCTCCGCCTGCTCGAGATCCCATGGGCGGGCCTTGAAGCGATACGGCTTCGACGTCAGTGCACCGACAGGACAGATCTGCACCGTGTTGCCGCTGAAGTAGCTCGCGAACGGCTCGTCCGGAAACGTCGTGATCTGAGTGTTGTTGCCGCGGCTGGAGAAGTGGATCAGTGCATCACCGGCGACCTCGTCGGCGAAGCGAGTGCAGCGATCGCACAGCACGCACCGCTCGCGGTCGAGCAGCACGAGATCACTGATCGCGATCGGCTTCTCGAAGTGTCGCTTCTCCTCGAGGTAGCGACTCTCACCTGGTCCGTGGGTGAACGCCTGGTCCTGCAACGGGCATTCGCCACCCTTGTCGCACACCGGGCAGTCGAGCGGATGCTGCGAGAGCAGCATCTCGATCACACCTTCTTGGGCGCGACGGGTCGCGCCGCTGTGTGTGTCGACGACCATGTCGGGTGCCACGGTGACCATGCACGACGGTTGCAACCCCGGCCCGCGTCCCGTGTCGATGTCGACGAGGCACATGCGGCACATGCCGACGGGACGCATGCGCTCGTGGTAGCAGAAGCGCGGGATGTACTCGCCGACGCGTTGGGCGGCGGCGATGACGAGATCGCCCTTGCGAGCGACGACCTCGCGACCGTTGATCGTCAGCCGGACAGCGTTGGGGTCCACCTCGACCGTCGGCTCGCTCGGTGCGTCAGTGCTCGTCATTGCTGGCTCCTACCGACACCGGGATGTGCTTGCGCTGCACGATCTTCGCTTCGAACTCGTCGCGGAACAGCGTCAATGCAGAGTCGACCGCCGTGTATGCCGACGGCCCGACGAAGCAGATCGTCGTCATCTTGAACGGGAACGGCTTCGCTTCGAGACCGAGGCGCTCGCTCGACGGGTGCGGGAACTCACCGGGACAGATGGTCTGGCCGATCTCGTACAACTGGTCGAGGTCGCGCGTGGTGCCGTACCCGTCGACGAGACGCTTCATGATTCGTTCGAGCCACGGCGCCCCTTCACGGCACGGGACGCACTTGCCACACGACTCGTGACTGTAGAAGCGAACGAGCGTGTACGAAGCAGCGACGATGTCGGTGGTCTCGTCCATCACGATGACCGCACCCGAGCCGAGCATCGAGCCCGCCGCGCCGACGAGCTTCGACTCGAACGGTAGATCGAGCTGGTCGGGCAGGAACCACGGCGCGGAGCCGCCGCCGGGCACGAACGCCTTGAGTTGGTTGTCATCACGAATGCCGCCGCAGAACTCGTCGCCGTACAACAGATCGCGAAACGTTGTCGTGCCGTTGACGATCTCGTAGACGCCGGGACGCTTGACGTGGCCAGAGACGGCGACCATGCGCGTGCCCGGCGACGTCGCCGTGCCGATCGCGGTGTACGCCTCGACACCGTTGCGCATCAGCCACGGCAGGTTGGCCAGCGTCTCGATGTTGTTGACGATGGTCGGCTTGCCGTACAGCCCGATCGCTGCGGGGAAGAACGGCGGCTTCAACCTCGGCATCCCGCGATGACCCTCGAGGCTCTCGATCAACGCCGTCTCTTCGCCGACCACGTAGGCGCCCGCGCCCCAGTGCATCACGATGTCGACGCTGAAGTTGGAGCCGA
>DASWRR010000248.1:0-3430 GCA_036403055.1 Ilumatobacteraceae bacterium
AGCGGAAGGTTGTGGGTGACGAACAGCATTGCCAGGCCGAGGTCCCTCCGCAGTTCTCCCAACAGCTCGACGATCGATGCTTGGACGAGGACGTCGAGCGCCGACGTCACCTCGTCGCAGACCAACACTTCGGGACGGCTGACGAGCGCGCGTGCAATCGCGACGCGTTGACGCTCACCACCGGACAACTGATCCGGAAAGCGGTTCGCGTACCCCGCCGTGAGCGCGACACGCTCCAGCATCTCGGCGACCTTGCGCTTCGCTTCGCTCTTGGATGCTCCGCCGATGATCAGCGGGCGAGCGACGGAGTCACCGACCATGCGGCGCGGCTGCAACGAGCTGTACGGGTTCTGGAAGACGTACTGGATGCGCAACCGTTGCGCAGTCGTTCGGTCGCGCGCCGATTGCGCCAACCGCTCCGACCCCAGCAGGATCTCGCCGGTCCACTCCCGATGCAGGCCGCCGATCGAACGCGACAGCGTGGTCTTTCCCGAACCGGATTCGCCGACGAGCGCGAGGCACTCGCCGCGATCGACGTGGAGGTCGACATGATGCACGACCTCCTGGCGGGTGTACGACGCGCACAGATCGCGAACCATGAGAGCGTGCGTTGCTGACGCCGCGATCGGCGACGAGTGCGCTGACACGTGTTGCGTCCGCTCCGGAACGTCGAACGGTCGGATGCAGCGAACCATCCGTCCGATCGACACCTCGCGCTCCGCGGGGAACTCGGTACGGCATTGATCGATCGCGAGCTCGCATCGCTTGGCGAACGAGCACCCGGTTGGTCGACGGCCAGGGGCCGGCGCCCGGCCGCTGAGGCCGACCATCTCGTGATCGGTGGACATGTCGGGCGCGGCAGCGACGAGATGACGCGTGTACGGATGACAGGGATTGAGGAAGAGCTCGGCTGCCGGGCCTTGCTCGACGATGCGGCCGGCGTACATCACCGCGACGTAGTCGGCGAGGTTAGCGACCACCGCGAGGTCGTGAGTGACGTAGAGCGCAGCGACCTTGTGCGCGTGGCACAGCTCGCGGATGGTCGTGAGCACGTGCGCCTGAGTGCTGACATCGAGGCCGGTCGTCGGCTCGTCGAGGACGATGACAGAGGGGCGGCAGGCGAACGCCATCGCCAGGCCGACGCGCTGTTGCTGACCTCCGGAGAGCTGGTGCGGATACCGGCGCAGGAACTCCGGAGTGCTCGGAAGCAGGACCTCGCTCATCACCTCGACGACGCGGGCTCGTCGGACTTCGTCGCTGCCGCCGAAGTCGTGGAACTCGAGGACCTCGAGTAGCTGCTTGTGGATCCGCAACGCCGGGTTCAACGCCGTCGACGGGTCCTGCGGGACGTACGTGACCATCTTGCCGCGCGCGTGGCGAAGCGCGACGTCGCCGAGTTGCAGCATCGCCGCATCGCCGATGATGACCTCGCCCCCGACCAACGTGACACCGCGGCGGGCGTGACCCAACACGGCGAGACCGACCGTCGTCTTGCCGGAACCGGATTCACCGACGAGGCCGAGCACTTCGCCAGGCGCGATCGTGAGGTTGACTTCGTCGACGATGTCGGCGCCCCGGCCTGCGACCTCGATGCGCAGATCCTTGATCGTCAATGCCGAATCCATCACGCGTCACCCTTCGCTCGGTCGATCCCCGCGGCAGCGCGCGACAAGCCGTCGCCCACCAGACCGGTTCCGATCGTGAGCAGCGCGATCGCGATCACCGGCAACGTGACGCCCCAATGATTCGGGATCAGTCCCTTGCGGTTCTCGTTGACCATCAGTCCCCAGTTGGCGGCGCCAGGATCCGGTGTGAACCCGAGGAAGGCGATCCCCGAGATGAGGCCGATCGAGAACGTCAGGCGGAGGTTCGCCTCGACGAGCAGCGGCGCTGACACGTTGGGCAAGAGCTCCGACCGCAGGATGCGAAACCGCGATTCGCCGAGCGATTCGGCGGCAGCGACGAAGTCTCGCTCGACGACCGACACCGCAGCACCGCGCACGACACGAGCGATGCGGGGAACCGTCGAGATGCCGACGGTGCACACGATCAGCGGAGTCGACGCGCCGAACATCGAGATCACGATCAACGCCGAGATGATCTGTGGCAGCGCCAGGATCACGTCCATCGAGCGCATCAGGACGTCGTCGAGCTTGCCTCTGTTGTATGCCGCGATGAGCCCGATCGTCGTGCCGAGCACGAGCGCCAACGCCGTCGCGAGCACCGCAGCGATGAGGATGGGCTTGCCGCCGTACAGGAACCTCGTCCACACGTCGTGGCCGACGTCGGCGGAACCGAACAACGTGTGCTTGCGCGTCTTGTCCGACGGCTTGAACGGCAGCCCGACGGCGGCTGTCTCACCGTACGGCGCGATGTAACGCCCGAACAGAGCGATGATGCACAGCAGGCCGACGATCGCGAGACCGACTCTGGTGCGCCACATCCGCAACGCGAGTCGGATCGTGCCGGGCGGCTTGCGCGGCGCGGCTTCGACCTCCTCGTCGAGGAGCTCGATGGTGCTCATTGGATCCTCGTTCGTAGTCGTGGAGTGACGAGGACCGTCGCCACGTCGGCGGCAAGGTTCGTGACGACATACACCGCCGCGAGCACCATCACCAGGAACTGGATCACCGGCACGTCGCGGACGCGAACCGAGTCGCGCAACGCACCGCCGATTCCGGGGTAGTTGAACAACGCCTCGACGACGATCACGCCTGCCGCGAAGTAGGCGATGTTGAGGGCGATGACCTGGAAGACCGGGCCGAGCGCGTTCGGCAGTGCATGTCGCCAGAGCACGACCTTCTCAGGGGCACCCTTCAGTCGCGCCATCTCGACGTAGTCGCTCTCCAGCACCTCGATCATCGAGGCGCGCACGACGCGCGAGACGTACGGAACGGCACCGACGACGAGCACCGCGGTGGGCAGGATCATCCCCTTCATGTCCGACCACGGACCCTGGCCGATCCCGATCGAGCTGACGGCCGGTAAGACGTGCCAGATGCGCACGCTGAACAGGAGCACGAAGATGATCCCGACGACGAACTCCGGCAGCGACGCAAGCGCCAGCATGATGTTGGAAGTGACGTTGTCGAACGGTTTGTCGCGCTTGCGCGCGCTGTATGCCCCGAACCAGAGCGCAAGTGGGATCGAGATCACGGATGCCAGAACGAGCAGGAACAACGAGTTGACGACGCGATCACCGATGTAGTCGAGGATCGGCAGCTGGGCATTGAAGGAGTCGCCCGGATTGCCGGTGACCATGCCCTTCAACCAGTGCGTGTACTGATAGAACGCGGTGTGATCGAGGCCCAGCTTGGTGCGCAGCGCTGCCACGCTGGCAGTCGTCGCGTTGCGGCCGAGGATGGCCTGCGCCGGGTCACTCGGCAGCAGCTGGGTTGCCGCGAAGACCACGACCGAGACGACGAACAGC
>DASWRR010000249.1:0-1872 GCA_036403055.1 Ilumatobacteraceae bacterium
TTCCCTTCCCTGTCGAGTCGGACGATGGCGTACAAGGGCATGCTCACGACGATGCAGCTGCCGCGGTTCTTTCCCGACCTCCGCGACGAACGGTGCGTCAGCGCGATCGCGATCGTGCACAGCCGGTTCTCGACGAACACGTTCCCGTCGTGGCCGCTGGCGCACCCGTTCCGCTTCGTTGCCCACAACGGCGAGATCAATACCGTTCGGGGAAACCGCAATCGGATGCATGCCCGCGAGGCGATGCTCGCAAGCGCACACCTTCCGGGAGACCTGAGCCGCCTGTCCCCGGTGTGTACACCAGGCTCGTCGGACTCCACCTCGTTCGACCAGGTGCTCGAGCTGCTGCACCTCAGCGGCCGCAGCCTGCCCCATGCAGTGCTGATGATGATTCCCGAGGCGTGGGAGAACAACACGACCTTGGACCCGGCTCGTCGCGCGTTCTGGCAGTTCCACGCGTCGATGATGGAACCGTGGGACGGCCCCGCCTGTGTCACGTTCACCGACGGCACCGTCGTGGGTGCGGTCTTGGACCGCAACGGATTACGGCCGGGACGCTGGTGGCGCACCATCGACGACCGGATCATCCTGGCCAGCGAGAGCGGTGTGCTCGACGTGCCGTCGGCGCAGATCGTCGCGAAGGGACGGCTCGAGCCAGGCAAGATGCTCCTGATCGACACGGCAGCAGGCCGGATCGTGTCCGATGACGAGATCAAGGACGAGCTCGCCGGCGCCGAACCCTATGGGGAGTGGCTGCATTCGGGTCTTCTCGATCTAAAGACGCTGCCCGCTCGGCAACGCGTCGTACCGAACCACGAGTCGGTCGTGCGCAGGCAGATCTCCTTCGGCTACACCGAGGAAGAGCTGCGAATCATGCTCGTGCCCATGGCGGCGGCGGGCAACGAGCCGCTGGGCTCCATGGGAACGGACACGCCGACGGCGGTGCTCTCGCAGCGGTCGCGACTCCTCTACGACTACTTCGTCGAGCTCTTCGCGCAGGTGACCAACCCGTCGTTGGACGCGATCCGCGAAGAGGTCGTCACGTCCATGGCGCGGGTGATGGGCCCCGAACAGAACCTGCTCGAGCCGTCGGCCGCCTCGTGTCGGCAGATCATGCTCGCGTGGCCGGTGCTGGACAACGACGACCTCAACAAGATCGTCCACATCAACGACGACGGCGAGCAGCCCGGTCTGAAGACGAAAGTGCTGCGCGCGCTGTACGACGTCGAACGCGGTGGGGAGGGCTTGGCGGACGCGCTCGAGGACCTGCGGATCCGCGCGTCCGAGGCGATCGCGAAGGGTGCGCGCACCCTCGTCGTCTCCGATCGGGACTCGGACCACACCAAGGCGCCCATACCGTCGCTGCTCGCGGTGTCGGCCGTTCACCACCACCTGGTGCGGACCAAGCAACGCACGATGGTCGGACTGGTCGTCGAAAGCGGCGACGCTCGCGAGGTGCACCACATCGCGATGTTGATCGGTTTCGGTGCCGCGGCGGTGAATCCGTATCTCGCGTTCGAGTCGATCGAGGACCTCGTCCGCGAAGGTGAGCTCACCGGCATCGAGACGTCCGCCGCGGTACGCAACTACCTCAAGGCGCTTGGCAAGGGCGTCATGAAGGTGATGAGCAAGATGGGCATCTCGACCGTCGGCTCCTACACCGGCGCACAGGCTTTCGAGGCGATCGGGATCAACCGCGATGTTCTCGAGGAGTACTTCACCGGAACGCCGAACCAGCTCGGTGGCATCGGCCTCGACGTTCTCGCCGAGGAGGTCAAGCTTCGTCACCGCCGGGCATACCCGGAGAATCCGACCGAGCGCGTGCACCGTCGTCTCGAGGTCGGTGGCGAGTACGCGTTCCGGCGTGAGGGG
>DASWRR010000250.1:0-1964 GCA_036403055.1 Ilumatobacteraceae bacterium
GTGTGGCGGGCGACGCCTTGATGGAAGACGTCCCACGGTGCGAGGCCGAGGCGAGCAGTGACGAACATGCTGATGCCGAGTCCGAAGCACCCGAGCCCGATGACGCATCGAAGCAGCCGTTGCGCCGGTCGGTCGACGAGGGCGACACTGCGAAGGCTCCGAAGCGGCACGTCCAGACCCTACCGATCACCGTGTGACACCCTCCTGGTACTGATTGCACCATGGTCTTCACCACACGGTTGCTCCCTTCACGTTGCGCCTCGTGCTCGCGCCCTGGCGAGGCGTTGTGCCATCGCTGCCGTTTCGCAATTGCGTCAGCGCTCACGTCGAATCGCGGCGCGACCCGCACACCCGACGGGATCACCGCCGCCTTCGCGTTCGATGGCATCGCCCGCGAACTCATCGTCGCGCTCAAGTTCCGCCATCGCCGCTCCGCTGCCGGCGTTCTCGCCGCGTACATGGTTCGTGTCCTGGGCGACGTCGCCGTCGATGTCGTGACGTGGGCCCCGACCAGTGCGCGGCGCGTGCGTGGCCGCGGGTACGACCAGGCGGAGGTGATCGCTCGGGCGGTCGCCCGTCGGCTCGGTGTTCCGTGCCGCCGTCTGCTCTATCGCGTCCACGGCGGTCCGCAGACCGGCAAGTCGCGCGCCGACCGGTTGATCGGTCCGGGGTTCCGCGCTCGCCGTCCGCGCCGCGGTCTGTCGGTGCTGGTCGTGGACGATGTGGTGACGACCGGCGCGACGCTGCGAACTGCGGCGGATGCGTTAAGGACCGCCGGGGTGACCGAGGTCCGCCTGGCCGCGGCGGCCAGCGCGCAGTTACGGCCGGTAGGCTGCCTACCCGCATGGGCATCCTCGATCGAATCCTCCGAGCTGGTGAAGGTAAGAAGCTGAAGGCCCTCGAGGGCCTCGTTCCCGACATCAACGCGCAGTCGGCCGCAATGGAGAAGTTGACCGACGACGCGTTGCGCGCCAAGACCGCTGAGTTCAGGGGCCGGATCGAGCGCGGCGAGACCCTCGACGACCTGTTGATCGAGTCGTTTGCGGTTGTCCGTGAGGCCGCGGTCCGCGTCATCGGACAGCGCCACTTCGACGTGCAGTTGATGGGCGGCGCCGCGTTGCACTTCGGTTGGGTCGCCGAGATGAAGACCGGCGAAGGCAAGACGTTGGTCAGCACGCTGCCGGCGTACCTCAACGGCCTCGGCGGCAAAGGCGTGCACCTCATCACGGTCAACGACTACCTGGCTCGCTTCCACGCGGAGTGGATGGGGCGAATCCACAAGTGGATGGGGCTCGATGTCGGCCTCATCATCCCGGGGTTCAAGGAGCGGCCGGCCGAGAAGCGGGCCAACTACGCCTGCGACATCACGTATGGAACGAACAACGAGTTCGGCTTCGACTACCTGCGCGACAACATGGCGACGACGCTGGCCGACAAGGTGCAACGTGGTCACAACTTCGCGATCGTCGACGAAGTCGACTCGATCCTCATCGACGAGGCCCGCACGCCGTTGATCATCAGCGGTCGTGTTGCCGACGCCGCGAAGCTGTACTACCGGTTCGCCTCGATCGTGCGCTCGTTGAAGCGCGACGTCGACTACGAGGTCGAAGAGGACAAGCGTGTCGTCGTTCCGCTCGAGGCCGGTATCGAGAAGGTCGAGCAGTCGCTCGGTCTCGACAACCTGTACGACGAGGTCCAGCAGAACCTCGTTCACCAGCTGTCGGTCGCGCTGAAGGCCAAGGAGCTGTACAAGCGGGACAAGGACTACATCATCCAGGGCGGCGAAGTGAAGATCGTCGACGAGTTCACCGGTCGTGTCCTCGATGGCCGTCGCTGGAGCGAAGGCATCCACCAAGCCGTCGAGGCGAAGGAGGGCGTGAAGATCAAAGAGGAGAACCAGACCCTCGCGACCATCACGCTGCAGAACTACTTCAGGATGTACGACAAGCTCGCCGGGATGACCG
>DASWRR010000251.1:0-11759 GCA_036403055.1 Ilumatobacteraceae bacterium
GCAGGAGCTTGTGGTAGAAGTACTCGACGTGCTCGGAGAACTCGTCGATCGCCTGGGCGTCGGTGTCGGCCACGCCGACGAGCTGGAGGAATCCGGCACGGTACGGGTTCTCGTCCCTGCCGTTCTCGCTGGCACGGGCCCAGAACCGGTCCATCACCCGCTCTGCTGAGCGACCCCCGAAGTAGCTGAGGAATGCGTACGGGAAATCGTGCTCGTGGCAGTAGTCCCACGTCGACGAGCTCGCCGCGCCGGGCACGAGAATCGGAGGGTGCGGATGCTGCACCGGTCGAGGCCACAGGTTGACCCGCGGCAACTGGAAGTGCTTACCGTTCCACGCGAAGAAGTCATCCGTCGTCCACGCCTTGAGGATCAGGTCCAACGCCTCACGCCACCGCTCGCGCTGCGTGATCGGAGTGACGCCATAACTGATGTCGGCGTCACATCCGAGGCCGAGCGGGACTCCGGCGATCAAGCGTCCCCCACTCAGGCAGTCGAGCACTGCGTACTCCTCGGCAATGCGAATCGGCGGCGCCGTCGACGAGATCGTTGCGCCCAGTTGCACCAACGCGGGACTCAGACCTTGATCTCTGGTCATCTTCGCGAGGATCGCCCCGAACAGATTCGGGTTGCACATGAACCCATAGGCGTTCTGATGATGCTCGTTCGTGCCGAGACCATCGAACCCCATCTTGGCCGCAAGCATGAGCTCGTCGATCGACCAGTTGTAGTAGTCGCCCACCCGTCCGGGGTCAGCGAGCTCCCACCACGGCGCATCGATCCATGCGGACTTGTACCGCTTGTCGAAGTCGTCGGGCAACTCCCGATGAGGCATGAAATGAAAAGACGTGACCTTCATGGTCCCCCCTCTACTCACTGCGCTACGCGAACCGTAGTCCCGTTCGTAGTAGTGCCGAAAGGGCGATGTTCGACAGAGCGGAACAACGGTCGACGTCGAGCGGTTCAGTCCGGCGTGATGACGGCTTCGACGTCGACCACCACGTCGGTGTCGACAGAGCTGAACGCGCAGAACTGATTCGAGCCGCCCGTCGACACGACGGCGCGGTTGGCCACAATCGATCCAGCGACGACGTTGAGGTTCGACACCGTCGGCACTGTCGATCCGCACGGATAGAGGGTCAAGAAGCCGCGTCCGTTCGGCTCGACCGCAGTGAGGTTGACGATCGCAGCCCCGGACGTTCCCGGGAGCTGAACAGCGAGCGAGGTGCCGGCAGTCAGGCGCTGAGTGCTTCGGGTGTCGAGGATGCGCGACGGGTCGTCCGCAAGGACGGTGCCACCAGTCGTGCCGTGCACCGCCTGCAGATCGACGACCACGTCCGTTGCGACGCTGGTGAAGATGCAGAGCTCGCCGTCGCCGAGCGCCACCGTTGCCGCGGCGGCGACATCGCGACCGACCGTGACGTTGAGGTTCGACGTTGTCGGCGGCAGCACCACAGTCGCGCACCGCCCCGGCAGAACGCTGAGGAAACCGCTGCCCAACGGGTCGGCCGCTGTCAGGTTGACGGTTGCAGCCATCGCGTTCGGGTCCACCCCTGCGAGCGCAGCGACGTCCACCGTCAGCAACTGGCCTGCCGCCAATCGGTTCTGCGCCGAGGTCAACGCCTGCGGTTGACCCGGTCTGGTGTCGACGAGGCGCACGGGAGCCATGGGGGCCGTGCGCAAACCGATCGGTCCGATCCAACCGCTGACGTCGACGAGCACATCTGTCGGCCGCAACGTGTAGATGCACAACGCGCCGAGACCGAGACGGATGACAGCCGAGTTCGCGACGGTCGAACCGGCGACAGCGTTGACCGTCGATGTCGCAGGCAGCGCGGTTCCACATGGAAATGCCGTGACGAACGTGTCAGCGCAGGGATCGACCGCGGTCACAGAGACGACCACCCCGGTGGCGTCGAGCGGAATCCCATCGGTTCCGGCAACGGGCACACTCATCATCCGCGATGGTCCGAGCTTGCCTGGCGAGTCGCGGGTGTCGGCAAAGCGAACCGGCGCCGGCAGCAGGTTGATGCCACCTTCAGCAGGCGGCTGCGCTGCCGATGTCGATGCGGGTACGTCCGTGCCCGACCACACGCCTGTGTTGCAGCGCGTCGGTACGAGAACGTGGTCGAGCGTGTCGCCGATGAGGCGCGCCATCGCGCCGACGGCTTGAACACCGAGATGTATCCCGTCGGCCGAGAACCAGCTCGACGGCATCCCGGCGCTGATCGAGGCCCAATCGGCCAGGATCAATTCGGGATCCGTGCGGCTGCGCAACACCGCGTTGCTCTGTCGAAAACGCGCCACGTTGCCGGCACCGCCCGCCTCGCGGTACGTGAGCCAGATGACGTGCGCGATTCCCTGTTGACGGGCGGCGGCGATCATCACGTCGACCGCCGCGCCGACACCGAACTCGCCGGACGACGGGTCGTCGTAGCCCGCGGCGACGACAAGCGCGCGATTGAATTGTCCTGCACGCGCGCGTAGCACAGTGATCGCGTTCGTCGGTGCAGAGCCGGGCGGAATCCGGCAACTCGTGGTGATCAGCCGCCGGCAACCTGCACTGTCGAGGATGAAGGAATGACGCGCGGCGAGCGCGACACGATCGGCCGCACCGTACGACTGGGCGAGACCGTTGAGCACCGAGTCGCCGATGAGGAGAGCCTCCACCGGTGGCGCGGCCGATGCCGGCATCGACGGCGTCGCCGCAAAGGTCGCAGCACCTGACAGAGCGACCACGACAACACCTACCATCGCTCGGAACAGCGAACCTCGCACTACCCGAGACGACACTGAGCGAACGCTACTGGCATGCCATCCGGGTCACGAGTGAGCGGCGTGGATGAACTCGGCTGCTGGCTTGGCGAGCCACTGCGTCACGCGCATCACGAGGCCCATGTCCGCCTGGCGAGCAGTCCGCAGGTTCGTCAATCGGCTCGGTGTGCAACCGAGCATCGAACCAAGGTCCGACCACGTGAGGCCGCGCTCCTGGCGCTGCGCGTTGAGCGCGGCGTACAGCTGGCTGAGATTCCAACGGAGCCGACTGTCAAGTCCAGCGCGCGGCAACCGAGTGTCACCGACGTCGACCGCTGGCCCGGTGAGGAAGTCCTCTGGCGCGCGGTGCAGCCAGCGCAGCATGAAGAGTGCGTATTGGCAAGAGGTCGCGGCACGCGCGCCAAGTCTCGAGAGAGCACCGCCTCAAAGCGGGTGATCGTTGCGGTGCGCATTGAGCTCGGACGACTGCTGCCACAGTTCGTCGGCGAGCTCGTACCAGGTGAGTCCACGATCACGACGGCGGGCGTCGACCGCGTCGATGAACGACGCAAAATCGAACACGGGCAGCGCCGTCACGCTCGGAACGTACCACCGAGCATTCGCTCGGGTCCGCGCACGGCCAACTGCTAGAGGGCAACGACGTCCGCGTAGACGAGGCGGGCCACGGGGGCTGGTTCTGCACCGGCCTCGATCGGGTCGGCGTCGAGCAACTCGTGCTCCTCGACGAGCACGCGCCATGCCGAGTCCGTCTGTCCCGGGCGGCGCAGGTTCGGATACCCGTCCGCATCGCCGGCAGCGGTTCCAGCGGTCGACGGCAACACGACCGACCCGGTCCAGGTCGCAAGGAACCCGCCGGACTCTTCGACGCTGACCGCCAGGAGGAGCGAACTCGACCACGTCTGCCATTCGAGGTCGCCACCGCCGTCCGGCAGCATCTGAACCGTGGCGCGCACGGTCCGCGACTCCTGCAAGCGCGCCGCTCGCACTGCGGCGTCGCCGGTCGGACTGTCGGCGCTCAACTGGTCGCCGGCAAGGCCGGGTGCGGACTCGGGGTCCCACCTCAGCCAGTTGACGACACCCGTCAACGTCACTTGCACGTGCTGGCTGTCGGGCCGGCTGACCGTCAGTGTTCGCGTCGGGAGGGGCTGGACCCAACTGGTCAACGCGACGGGCGACAGCTCGCAATGCTCAATCGAATGCGGCTGGTACCGAGCGACGGCGAGCCGCACGAACGGCCACAGCGCCGACGTCTCTTGCAGCGCGACGTCGACGAACCAGCGCTGCGAGGCATCGTCGTACTCCGGTTGGTATCCGAGCACACGGACCGACGGGTGCCCCAGAACGTCGCGCAACGCAACGGAGCCCGCGACGGCGACCGGCCACCCCGGGCCGTGCGGCCAACCGCGGTCGCGCCCGCCGGAGACCTCGCCGCCGAGCGGCGGGTGAATGCCGACGTTCGATGCCAGTGCGGTTTCGACCACATCGAGCACCAACTGGTCGAATCCGAGCAGCGGCGGCACTGTCGGAGTCGATGTCGCGCCGCCGTGCTGAGCGATCGGGTCGGCTCCCCACAGGCTCGTCGCGCCGTCGGGAGCTTGTTGCGCCTTCGGCTGGCGGGTCCATTGGGCACTCGGGTCATTGCCGGGCACCCACTCGTCGGGGTCGAACACGAGCACGCCGAGCAACTCGCCATCGCCCGACGAGAACCATGGTCGTGCCAACCAGATGCGCACGCCCGACCGCCGGACTTGGCGCAACGCGAACGGCTCGTCCGCCTCACTCTGCTCCTCCCAACGCAGCAATGGCACTGCGTCGAGCACCACTGGTGCGGCGGGACGTGCGGACGAAGGAACGTCGATGACGACCGGCTCACCCTGGCCCTGGTCGGCCGAAATCTCGGACGGGTCGAAGAACTCGGCGAAGCGGGTGGTCCCGGCGGGCACGTAGGTCACCGTCCGGTGATGCGTGTCGTCGAACGTTTGCAGCATGCGGTGAAAGCCCACGCCGCCCAACGCCGCAGCGAGCGGGCCGGTCGCGAGGAAGTCGTACAGGAACAGCACGCCTCGCGTCTCGCCGTCGCCGACGGGGGAGCGGACCACAACGTCCGACTTGGACACGACCTGTGGTCCGGGCGCTGCAACATCGTCGACCCGTTCCGTCCACGAAGCGCGTACCTCGAGCGCGTCCGTGCTCGAACCGTGGACGTCGACGAGACCGGTGAAGGCCGCGACCGCCCGACCCGGAGGCCGGAGGAACAGCGTGAGCGCCGACAGTTGCGGCGGACGCACCGGCTTGGGCACGGCGTGCACCAGGCGGACGTCGGTCGACGGTGTCAGCCACCACGTCCACCCGGACGACGCGGCGCGGATCAGTGATGCGGCCGCGACGACCTCGTCGGTCGTGAAGCCGTCCGCTGGATCGACGACGCTCGCGAGGTGCGATCGCCACAACCCGAACTTGTCGAGTGAGATCGTGTCGAGCGTGCTGGAAAGCGCAACGCGCACTTGCTCGCCGGGAGGGAGGCTCACATGCACTTCGTGGCCGACGACTCGCGCCCCCAGCACGGTGCCGCGTTCGACGACGATTCGAAGCGGTTGGAGGGCCGGCCACGAGCCCGGGTAGGGAACGGTCACGGCTTGCAACGCCCGCGGTTCCGGCAGTGCGTGCGGTGCACCCGCCTCGTAGAAGACCAGCGACACGCCGGATGCGTACGGGTCGGGAAGATACGGCAACCTGAGTGCGTCGGTGTCGTGCACGACGTACTGACCCTCACCGATCGGTCGGCCGCGATCGGCCGTGATCTCTGCGAGCGTGGCGCGATGCGCTGAACCGGTGTCCGCGCCGGGGCGGTCGACCAGCGCGATGCCCGGCTGTTCGACCACAGCGCGCGCGTCGTCGAGGTTCGGCACGAACTGGTCGAGCAACGTACCGCGCTCGGCCAAAGCGATGGCATAGAGCCGCCTGATCTCGGCGTCGTCGGCCGTGCCGATCGCGCTGTCGAACAGCCCTGCGGCCTCGCCCTCCAGCTGGGCGACCTTCGGCGGCGCGAGGTGTCGTTCGGCGGTCGCTCGGATGTCGAGCGCGGGACCGTCGTCGATGCCGCTGCGCACCACGAGATGCGCCGGCTGCTCGCCGGTCCCGAGCGCTTGACGAGCGACGACCACGGGCGCGGCGATCGGCTCCCAGCGGAGGTACGGGCGCGGCGTCGTGACGACCGGTCGCGCCGGAGTGCGCAACTCGTCGGGCAGCACCAAGTCGTCGTTGCGGCTGATGACGGCGAACTCGTCCGCGCCGATCCGCAGTTGTGGTCGAACGCGGAGTGTGTCGCGCGAGCGGGCCAGCACGCGCGACGCGGAGACGACGTCGTCGAACATCCGCTGCGCGGGCAACTGCACGGCGTCGTCACCGGATGCGCGGCCAACGAGGGTCGCGAGCGTCGCATCGATGTGCGGATCACCGGACAGCAGCTCGTCCGGCACACCCGGGAGAGATCGTTCGACGGTGCCGAGATGCTCGATGACGGTCTCGCGCAGCGCCGCGGCGATGCCACCGCGGTCGCGATGCTCGAGCTGAGCACGGACCCTGTCGAGATGAGCGCGCGCGGCTTCGACCGCGGGCGCAGCGGGCGCGTTGGGCGCGTTGTGGCCGCCCGGTTCGGGAGACACCTGCGGGACAGAGTTGCCGGCGAGGTCGACCGCAAGGATTCGGAAGCTGTATGACGTTCCGTACCGCAGCCGCGGCAGCGACGCCGGTTCGACCCGCGTCGTCGTGTGGGCACCGTCGATCGGCTCGTCGGGAGGCGCGTCGAGGACGGCCTCGGTGGAACCGTCCGGCGCGGGCGGCTCGACATGCACGATCGTCAAACCGGGCCGGGGAGCGGACAGGCTCCACCCGTCCCAGCCGGCGACGACCTCGTGCACGTAGTAGCCGTTCGTGGTGTCACCCGGCGCCCGGTTCAGCGCGGACAGTTGGAGGAACCCGACGTCCGGCTCGTCGGTCAGCACCTCGACGCGAGGGCTGCCCTCGCCCGACACGGTCACGCGCCGTCGATGCAGGCTGTGCCATTCCTTCGTGACGTCGTCCCACACCTCGATGCGAATTCCTCGCACGAGATCATCGAGCAGCAGTTCTCGTGTTCCGTCGTCGGCAGCTAGTGCTTCCGCCGTCTGCAGGCGCGCACGTAGTTCTGTGGCGCGTTCGCGGCGGGCGACCGCGAAACCGGTGGAGCGCAATGTTCCCGGTGCGGACGTCGCGGGGTCGCCGTTCGCTTCACTCGCATACTGGCGAACGAGGTTGCGCGCGTGCTGGTCCAGTTTGAGGCCTGAGGCATCGGGGTCGACATCGAGCACGACCCACTCCTCGTCACCGAGCGGCAACGCGCCGCCAACCCACGCATCGCTCGACTGCGCTGCGAACACTGCACCGTCGACGACAACGGACGTGCGTCTCGGCGGCAGAACTTGGACGTCGTCGGCCGGTGATGCGATCGTCACGCTGACCCATGTCGCGCCCGCCAGCGCGGCTCGTGCCGCTTCTGCATCGAGGCCATCGAGCACGACATCGACGGCGAGTCCCAGCCGACGCAGTAGCGCCGGTGTCGAACCAAACGATCCGACGCGGGCGTGGAAGTCGTGCTGCGGCCGTGGCGGGCGTGGCGTCGGTGGTGCTTCGGGGTCCGGTTCCTGGCGCGGTTGTTGTTGCGGTTGCTCGGGTCGTTCGTAGTACCGCCGCATCGCGTGCGCGTCGACGATCATCTGCAGCTGTGGGTTCCCGGAGAGGTCTTGCCCGACGAGCCCATCGAGTTGGCGAGTGACGCGAAGGTCTGCCTCCGGATCGTCGAGCAGCACCTGCACCGCCGACGGTTGGTCAACGATCGTCGACTGATACGGCGGCAGCGGCGGCAGTTCGCGACCGTGGCCTCTCTCTTGATCCGTTTCGTCGATCTGCGTGAGCGGGCCGATCGTGGTGAGCGCGTCGCGCAGACGCTGTGCCGGCAGTTGCAGTGCTCGTCGAGCGCGACTCGGCGCGTCGTCGAGCAATCGCCGGAGGGGCCCGCCTTGATCGAGGTTGGCGAACGTGTCGAGCAGTGCTCCGGCAACCGGGTCACCGGCAAGGCCGGGTCGTCGCAACGGCGCGGCTGTCATCGCCGCGACGTGCAGGTCCACCGCGTGATCGCTCATGCGGCTCGCCGGATTCGTCCGCCATGTCTCGCCGGACAGGGTCGGCGTCGGGAACGGATCGACAGGAATCGTCGGCGGAAGCACCGCGACCCAGGAGGCAGCGTCGGGGTTCGACACGACCCGAAGCGCCAGCGTTGCGTTCGGGTCGAGTGAAGTGGAGAGCGTCAACGTGCAGCCGGCGAGGGTGTTGACCCAGTCCGCGGCGGCGGGAAAGTCCGCGAGTGTTGCGTCTGCTGGCCCGTCGATCAACTTGTGCGTGATGAAGACCGTCAGCTGGAACGGCGCGTCATCCGCCAGTGAGTGCGGCAGCCCAGTCGCGAGGATGGTGGTGGTCATCGGGTCTCCTGCTCAGACCGGTAGCGGCGCGAAGGCGTCGCAGTACTCGGCCCAGTCGGCGTTCATCCCGCCGGCGTCGGGGGGCATGATCTGGTACATCGTCGGGTCGCCTTTCGAGCCGGCCAGCTTGCGCTCGACCGTGATCTCCACCGAGGCCGAGAAGAACAGGACTTCTACCTCCACCACGAGTGAGGCGCGACCGATGAGCTTGCCGGTGTCGAACTGGTAGGTGAGTGACAGCTCGAGCGTGATCGAGGCACTGATGAGCCCGAGGACGTCGACCTCACCGCGGATGCGGAAGTACGCAGTCAGCAATCCCTTGTCGGCCTCGAGCCGCAAGTACACGCCGACGGCGATCGACACCGATCCCGATGCGACCCCGAGATCCACGGACAGGCAGGCGCACGCTTCGAGTCCGATCTCGAGCAGCACCAACCCCTTTGGCGACGCACGAAGGCCCACCCAACCGCCGCCACCGATGCACATCACCGTGAGTCGGAACGGTGCATCCTTCGAGCAGAAGTGGAAGCCGACAGTCATGGCGTCGCCGAGGAATGGCACGCGCGCGTCAGCGCCCAGCGAGATGTTCTCGAGACTGAACACGCCGATCGACACGTTCGGCAGCGTCAAGTCGAAGCCGGCCGTCACACCACTCGGCGCGATGTCGACGTACGGCGGATCCGAGAACCCGTCGAACGGGATGAGCTCACGCAGGCGGTCGACGAACGACAGCGGGCCGAGGAAGCCGATGCCTCCGAACACGACATCGACTTCGGGTTTCTTCCCGGACGCGGCGTGGAACCCGATCCGTCGGAACATCAACTTCATCAGCCCGCTGCCGCCGTCGCCGATCAGGTTGAGATCGAAGTCGGAGATCTCGGCGAGGATGTCGACCGCCGGCGGAGCGGTTGCCGATGCCTTCACCTCGACCTCGATGTGCAGCGCGTGTTCGCTCTTCGGCGCAAAGATGTTGGGGACACCCGGCAAGCCCCATGGTTGGATGGCAGGTCGCCAGTCGAGGCGCGCGGTGACTTGTCCGCCGACGGCACCCTGCAACATCTGTCCCAAACCGGCGGCGTCCTTCGCGATGTCGGTGAGCGTCTTCAGCGTCTGCACCGGCTTCGTCAACGCCGAACGAACCGCTGCCGGAACGCCTGGCACTCCGACCGCGTCGAGGAGCGGCTGCAGGTCGCCCGCGATTGCAACGGCGGCCGCGCTGACCGCGTCGGGATTCGCGGGAAGGCCTTGCACGGCCGCGACGAGTGTGTCGAGGTGGGTGGTCAACGATGCGACGTGCGCGTCGAGTGCATCCTTGGCGTGCTGTGCGACGGCCTGCGCGCCTCCGTGCGCGGCGCCGGCGATCTCTTGTGTCAGGCGAGCCTGCGCATCGATGACCGTCTGCCGCAAGCGCTTCGCCTCGGTGAGCAGCTTGGTGATCGGCGCGAGTGCATCGGAGACGAACGCCGGGGCCTGATCGAAGCCGGCGACCTTCAGCAGGTCCAACAGGCTGAACAGACCGAAGAGCTTCGGCAGCGCACCCGCAAGGAACGACGCAGGGTCGAACGTGCCGGCATCGAACGGCGACGGTGTCGCGCCGCTCTCGCCGATCGCGCCGAGCGCCCGGGAGATCCCTTGCACCGAGAGGTTCGGCGCGACGAAGCCGCCCGATCGATCGGATCCGCCCGTGAAGTCGATGGCAGCGGGCGCGCTCTTCAACGCGAGGATCAACTCGCCGGCGTTCGGCGTGCCGGGAACCGGTTTCGCGTCGAGCGCGCGCTCCGGTAGACCGTCGCGCAGATACGGCGTGGCGTACACGACGTCGACCGCGGGTGCCTGCGGTGCGAGGTGGCGCATCGACGGGATGACGGCGCGAGCCTCGGTCAGAAACGGGCGCGACGTGACGTTGGCAGAGTCGATCTCACCGTCGAAGATGAGGTGGGCGACCTCGACCGATGTGTCGCCTGCCTTCACCGGTGCGGCGACCGCAAGCGTCTGCCCGCGTCCCTGGATCTGTCGAACAGGGAAGTAGCGCGGCGAGGCGTCCGCCGCATGGAACACGAACGTCTGCGGGCCGTCCTTGCCCGCTTGTACGAACACCAGTGGAGCGGCCCAGCTACGGGTCTGCCCGCCGCGGTCGACCGTCGTGAGTGTGAACGGGAAGGGAACGCCGTTGCGCGTTGGCACGAACGGCTCCTGGGCAGCCGGCGGCTTGTCGATGTCGGGCGTGACGAGCGGGCTGATCGTGACCTGTCCGAACGGGTTGTCGCGATCGGTCGGCGCGTACATGCGCGTCGGCTGACGGAGGATGATGAACCACCGCTGCCACAGGTACGCGACGGGAGCGTCGCGATGCTTGATCTCGCGCTCGGTGATCTTGACGAGGAAGCAACGATGGCCGAACGGGAACAGGATCCCCGGGTACGCAACCCTGACGTAACCGTCGCGGCCCATGAACGACTGATGGCGGTAGTCGACGATGTTCGACGGGAACTCCCACGATTGCTTCCAATCGAACCATGCACCGAGACTGGACAGCCGGAGCGCGCTGACTTCGAGGGGAGTGCGCGCGTTCGCGGGGTTGCCGCCGTGGGTCTGATCGACGATCGCGATGCGATCGAACGGGATCAGCGGCTGATCGAAAGCCGGGGCCGGCAGCTCGTTGTCCCGCGTCCACAGTGCACGCACGATGCGCTCGTCGGCGTCCGTGTCGTCGAACCCTGTGTCGGTTCTGACCGTGAGATGCGTGCGCCACAACTCGACGCGCTCCGACGGCCCGACGGGCTGTGCGGAGTGTCGGAACGCGCCGCGGACACTCGGGGATACGAGCAACCGGTACGGCGCCTCGATGGCGGTCTCGAGATCGTTCGGCGGTTCGGGGCCCCGCTCGTCGGGCCTCGTCTCGCCGGTTGCAGTCGCGTTCGCCGAGACCCGCAATCGAAAGTCGGCAACCGCTGCGAGCACACCCTCGAGCGTGTAGTTGATCCGCGTTCCCTCCGGCACTTCGTACACCAGCCGGGTCGGGCCGGCGGCGACGTGACTCGACGGTCGCGGCGGCTGTGCCGGCGGTGGCGGGGGAGCGCCCGCCTGCCAGACCTCCTCGCCGATGTGCTGCGGCGGGAAGTGCAGCACGATCGACGCGTCCGGACCGGCGACGAGCTCGGCGCCGCCGTCGGTGGGCTCGATCGTGCAACCCGGCGCATCGAGGCGCAGGTCGACGAGATCACGCGTGCGCAGCACACGCACGTCGCGCGGTGGCCGCTGATCTCGTGCGGTATCGTCGGGATCCCCCATTTGCGGCACCGACCCCCTAGTCAGCGCAGTCCTGTTGATCAGGTCCGCTCGGTGAATGTCCCTTCCGTCGATCATACGCATCAACTCGATCAGCGGTCAACGAACGGGAATGCGGACGCCGAAGACGGTGATCGCCGACCAGACTGACGTGGTGGAACTGCCGATTCTCGAGCGCGCCGA
>DASWRR010000252.1:0-4442 GCA_036403055.1 Ilumatobacteraceae bacterium
CGATGTCGCGACGTTGCAGCGCTACCTCAACTTCCACTACGCCGTGTCACTCGATCTGTTCGGAGCGGAGACGTCGACGAACGCCGCCAACTACTTCGCGGCCGGCCTCAAGGGCCGCTTTCAAGAAGAGCGGCGTGACGACGACCACCGGCTTCACGGGGCAACGCGCGACGTCCCGCACGCGACCGACGACGCCGTCACTGTTCGCGAAGCAAGTTCGCTCGCGGCGCTCAACGAAACGCTTCGAGACGACTACGTGACCGACTGCCGCAAGGGAGTCGATCGTTGGAATCGGGCGCTCGCCGAAGTGGGCGAATCGCTTGCCCTTCCGCACGTCGGCTTCAATCGCTCGGTTGGAACGTTCGCGCGCCGGCGGATCAGTCCCGACGGTCGGATCGTCACCGAGCAGGAGTGGGACGCATCGGTGGCGGCATGGTTGCCGACGGCCGGCGATCGTAAGTACGTCGAATCGCTCATGGTGGGCGTCAGAGAACGCGGCAAGGTGGCCGGCTGGCTGACCCCTCCGTCGAGCGGGATCCACGCAAAGCCCGTCGACTTCGAATATGTGAAGATCTGAGTTCGTGATCGTCCGAGGTGACGAGGGGGCGTGATGGGTCTGTACAACGCGGGCGAGTGGCTGCTCGACCGGAACATCGCGGCCGGCAACGGCGGGTCGGTCGCGATCAGGTTCCGTGACCAGTCGACGACGTACCACGACGTTCTCGAGGACGTGTGGAAGGTGCAGTGCCTGCTCGACGACCGCGCGATCGCGCCGGGCCAACGCGTGCTGCTCGTGCTCAATGACGAGCCTGCGTTCGTGAGTTGGTTCATCGGAACCATGCGAGCGGGTGTCGTTCCGGTCCCGTTGTCGACGATGTTGACGGCCGGAGAGCTCGCCGTCATCGCAGCCGACGCCGAGCCCGGCGCAATCGTCGTCTCCTCCGAGTACGCGGATCGCGTCGACGCGATCGTCGCTGCCGCACCGTCGATTCGCCATGTCGTGGTCGTCGGCAGCAGCGATCTGGACTTCGGCGCGGCCGCATCGTTGTGGTCGGATGCGCCGGCCGGTTCCGAGCGAGGAGTCGCCGCGACCGAAGCCACTGATCCGGCGTTCTGGCTGTACAGCTCAGGCACGACGGGGCTATCGAAGGGTGTCATCCATCGCCATGAGAACCTGCAGCAGACGTTCGACAGTTATGCGTCCAACATCCTGCACGTCGGACCCGACGATCGATGCCTGTCCGTCGCCAAGTTGTTCTTCGCCTACGGCTTGGGCAACTCGCTGACGTTTCCGTTCGGCGCCGGCGCGACCGCGGTACTCGAGGCTCGCCGGCCAACGCCGCAACTCGTCCTCGACAACGTGCGCGCCGAACAGCCGACGTTGTTCTTCGCCAGCCCAGGTTTCGTCGCGGCCTTGCTCGACACCGACGCACCCGACGACGCGTTCGCCAGCGTGCGGGCGACGGTGACAGCCGGGGAAGCGCTACCGGCAGACCTGCAGAAGCGGTTCAGCGCACGCTTCGGACATCCCGTGCTCGACGGCATCGGTTCCACCGAGGCGTTGCACATCTTCTTGTCGAACACGCTCGAATCGCAACGCCCTGGCACCAGTGGGCGGCCTGTCCCCGGGTACAGCGCGCGCCTGTGCGACGACGACGGCAACGACGTCGTCGAACCCGACGTTCCCGGTTACCTGCACGTGCAGGGCCGATCGATCGCGACCGGATACTGGCGGCGCGATGACGCCACGGCGATGGCCTTCCGGGACGGCTGGCTGAGAACTGGCGACGTGTACACGCGGTCGGCCGACGATCATTGGACGTTCCTCGGGCGCAACAGCGACATGATCAAGGCCGGTGGGATCTGGGTCTCACCGGCCGAGGTCGAAAGCGTGCTCGTGGCGCACGCCGACATCCTCGAGGCTGCTGTCGTCGGGACGCGCAACGCCAACGGACTCGAGGAAGTCGTCGCGTTCGTCGTCGCTCGATCAGGGCACGAGATCGATGCGGATGCTGTCGACGCGTATTGCCGGAACCTGATGGCGACGTTCAAGCGGCCGCGGCGGTTGTTCGTGGTCGACAGCCTTCCGAAGACGGCCACCGGCAAGATCCAGCGCTACGCGCTGCGCGCCAAGTTGGAGGCCAACTGAGGCACGTGTTGGTCGTCAGACGTTCGGCCGGCTCCGGCGGCGCCGCCACCAGACGGTGAACACACGATCGGAGAGAATGCCGAGCACGACTGCCACGAGCAGCGACCAACGAATCGTCGTTCGCTTCTCGAAGAAGAGGAAGTCGATGACGACGTGCTCGCTGTTCTGCAGGAAGAAGACGACGAACAGCACGATGACGATGCCGAGCCCGATCAACGTCATGTTCGGTCCGCTTCGTCCCGATGCGACCTCGCGCTGACCTTCGTTCGAGCTGCCGGTGTTCTCGACGTTCATGTTGATGCAAACTAGTGCAGGCGTGGGGGAACGTTGCGGTGCGCAATTCGGACGGAATGGAACCAATCGATGGCGGGAAGCGACTTGATGAACATGGATTGCTTCCGTTGGCGTGACGCCCTCTCGGCGATGGCCGATGGTGAATCCGCCGGCATCGACGAACGGCTCGTCGCGGCCCATTTGTCGCGCTGCAGCGACTGCCGGTCGTTCAACGACATGATCAAGGCCGGGCCGCGGTTCGCCCCGATCACGGTTGTTTCCGATCCGTCCGACGTCTCGCGCGCGATCGCCAAGTTGACCGCTGCAGCGGACCGCGCCGCGCACTGGAGCGTGCTGCGCGTCGTGCTCGCGATCGTCTCTGTGCAGGTCGTCGCGTTCGCGATTCCGGCACTGGTCCTTGGTGAGGAGAACGGAGTTGCGACGCATTCGGCGCGCCACCTCGGCGCGTTCGGCGTCGCCTACGGCGTCGCGTTGATGGTGGTCGTCGCTCGGCCGGCGCGAGCGCGCTCGATCCTTCCGGTCGCGATGGTGCTGGCCGGCGCGCAAGTGCTCGGAGCGATCGTCGACCTCGCGACGGGTCGCATCCCACTTGTCGGTGAGGCTCGGCATCTTCCACAAGTCATCAGTGTCTTTCTCATCTGGTTCCTCGCGGTTCCGTCGAACGGTGGCGACGAGACCAGCTCGACGGCGACGGATCCGCCGCGCCTCGAGATCCTCGATGGCGAGCGCCGAGCAGGCTGAACGGCACTCAGCGGAGTGATTGCCGCGGTGGCCCCTGCCGCAGCCTGCTCATCGAGCAGTCGTACGCGTCAGGATCGCTGACCGCTGTCCACAGCGTCTCGAGCCACCACGTCGCGCCCGCCTCGGCCCACGCGGCCGGCGAGTGCTCGCTCCATGCGCCCTCGACGACGACGTCGTACGGCCGAGACGGGATGTCGACGTGTTGCAGTTCCTCCAAGGTGCACTGCCGAGCGCCGCCATCGTCGATCACCTGTGGGATCAACCCGTTGCACGAGAGCGCCCGAGTCATCGACTTGCGCGAACCGAGCGCCCCGACGCACCACACGGGAACCGGTTGCTGTCGGGTGTGGCCGATCGTCGGGAACGTGCTCGGTGCGATCTCGTAGTGCTTGCCGTGATGCTCGAACGGCTGGCCGGCCCACAGGCCGCGCAGGATCGCCAGTCCTTCGTCGAGCCGCTCGGCGCGGATGACCTTGTCGGTCTCCTCGCCGAACGCGTCGTAGCCACTGTCGGGCGCGCCGAGGCCGACGCTGACGATCACGCGCCCGCCGGAGAGCCGGTCGACGGTGGCGACCTGACCGGCGAGCTCCCACGGCTTGCGCCGCGGTAGCGGCGTCAGCATGGTGCCGAGGCGGATCTTCGTCGTTCGACATGCGGCGACTGCGAGAGCAACCCACGCGTCCACTCCCCACACGGGTTCCCACACGAAGACACCGTCCCACCCATGCAGCTCCGCGGTCGCCGCGAGCTCGCCGATCTCTGCGGCATCAGCCCACGGGATCACGAACCCGAACTTCATCGTGTCAATCATCGCGCCGCTCCAACACGGCCAGTGACAGACCCGGTTGTCATACCGTGACCGTCCGAGAGATGGTCACGACATGACCGCTTCTCGGACGAAACGGCGCGGAGCCGAATTACAGTCGGCGGATGGACTTCCAGCTGCCGGGCGCCGACGACCCGCGTCGCATGGCTGTCCGGGAGTGGCTCGACGCGCACCCGAGGCCGGCGACGCGACAGCTCGCTGAGGCGGGGTACGTCGCCCCACAGTGGCCGCAGCCGTGGGGACTCGCAGCTGACCCGATTCATCAGCTGATCATCGACGACGAGCTGTCGAAGGCGAAGGTCCGCCGACCGGCGAACCCGATCGGGATCGGTTGGGCAGGGCCGACCCTGTTGTACGCGGGAAGTGACGAGCAGAAGGCCCGGTACCTGATGCCGATGTTGTCGGGCGAAGAGCTCTGGTGCCAGTTGTTCA
>DASWRR010000253.1:0-2761 GCA_036403055.1 Ilumatobacteraceae bacterium
GGGCTGATGACGCCGGACGTCACCGACCCGATTCATGGCCAGGTCGTCACGGGCTTTCAGCAGCGTGCCGCCGAACGCGGTTACTCGGTGATCCTGTCGAACGGGTTGCGGGACGCGGACACCGAACGGCAGGCACTGCGCGAGTTCGCCGCGCACCGCGTCGCGGGGTGCGCGGTGATGGGCGGTGTGTTGTCGCAGGCGGAGACGAAACGATTGCTGTCACCGAGCCCGGTGCTGTTCATCGATTCGGATCACGTGCCGCCGACGGGCTCGGCACTCGATCTTCCGCGGGGCTGCATCCGGCCCGACGATCGCGATGGGATGTTGCAAGTCGTCGACCATCTGATCGAGCGTCGGTACCGCACGGTGGCCTACGTCAGTGGCTCGTCCGGCGCGAACCAGATCATTCGTCGTGACGCGCTCGTCTCGGCGCTCGCCCAACGAGGCATGGCCGAGCCGGTCGTTCTCAGCGCGGACGACGACGGCTCGCGAGGGCTGCGCACGGTCGCTGCGCAGATTCGCAAGCGGCGGCCCGACGCGGTGGTGTGCTACGACGACGAGACCGCGCTCATCTTGATGGACGAGCTCCGGGCAGCTGGTGTGCACGTCCCCGACGGCGTCGGCATCGTCGGGTTCGACGACATCCCGTTCGCCCGCATCTCGAACCCGCGACTCACGACGGTCACGCAGCGATCGGACGACCTCGGTCGCGCGAGCGTCGAGTTCCTGCTGTCGGCGCTCGAGGGCGGCAAGCTACCCGAGTCTCGACTGATGCCGGTCACGCTCGTCGTGCGCGAAACCACTCCTGGCCGCGTCGAGCGGCCATCGAAACCGAAGAAGGGCAGACCATGAATCAGATCTTCACGAGGTGGCCGATCGTCGAGGGCTATCCCGATCGCCAGAGCTACGCCGTCGGTGACGTCGCCCAGTTCAGGTGCAGCAGCCGGGTCCCGATGGTCACTGCAACGGTCACGAGGATCGGCCGCGAACGAGTCGAGGTGTGGCGGCAGGAAGGCATCCTCGTCGCCGAGCATCCATACCCCGACGACGCGTACGCGACCGGGTGCGGATGGCCTGTCGCCTTCACCATCGATCTCGATCCGACGTGGTCATCCGGGTTCTACGAGGTGAGCCTGCATGCTGAGGGTGAGGCGGGCGACGCCGCGACGTCGGAGGCGTTCTTCGTGGTGCGGCCAACGGCGCCGACGACCGCGGACGCGATCCTCGTCCTCGCAACGAACACCTACAACGCGTACAACCAGTGGGGCGGAAAGTGCCTTTACAGCGGCGCCGTCAGGGTGTCGTTCGATCGGCCGTTGGAGCGCGGGTACGTGCGGCGGCCGGCCGCACCCGACGAGACCGACTACGACGGCCGTGTCGCCAGCCTTCCCGAGGAGCCCGACGTCGAGCACCTGCAACTGCAGAAGTACCTCGCCGACAACCAGTATCCGTTGTGGTGCGCATCGGGTAGTTGGCACAACTGGGAACGGCGCTTCGTTCGCTGGGCCGAGAACGAGGGGCTGACGCTCGACTACGCGATCAACTCCGACCTCGAGTTCCATCCAGAGGTCCTCGATGGTCAACGGCTGATGCTGAGCGTCGGACACGACGAGTACTGGTCGTGGGGAATGCGCGACTGCGCCGACGCCTTCGTCGAAGCCGGCGGATCGTGGGCGATCTTCTCGGGCAACACGTGCTTCTGGCAGGTGCGGTACGAGGACGACGGTCGCGTAATGGTCGGCTACAAGGGCAGCGCGGTGGCGGACGACCCGTTCGCCGGCACCGATGACCATCGACGAATCACCACGATGTGGTCGTTGCCGTCGGTAGACCGTCCGGAGGCGCAGACCACCGGTCTCAGCTTCACGCGCGGCGGCTACGCCCGTGTCGGCTTGGCGACACCGCGGACCTCCGGTGGCTACTCGATCCACCGCCCGGATCACGCGGTCTTCGACGAGACAGATCTCAGGTACGGCGATGTGCTCGGTGGCCCGTCGCGGATCGTCGGCTACGAGGTCGATGGCTGCGAGCTCACGATGGTCAACGGTGATCCTGTACCGACCTACGCCGACAACACGCCCGCCGGCCTCGAGGTGCTCGCCTCAGCACCCGCCCGCCTCATCTCGATCACACCGGACTACTGCGAGGCACCGCGAGCTCTGTGGGCCAACGCCGATCCGCCTGGAGATCTCGAGGGCGTCGCTGCCGGTCTGTTCGGATCGCCGACGCCCGAGAACATCGCCCGTATCGCCCACAACCACGCGGTCATGGGTACCTTCACCAAGGGTTCGGGGCGCGTCTTCAACGCCGGTACCACCGATTGGGCATACGGTCTCGACACCGATCCGCTCGTGCAACAAGTGACCCGTAACGTCATCCGCTGGCTCACCGCCTGACGAACTCGCGAGCGCGGCATGTCACGAAACATCCGGACAAGCCGGAGATCTCGTGACATGCCTCCAGCAAAGTGGTCGAGCTTCTACTGTCGTACTCGAACCACCAGGACCAGGTGAAGCAGCTCGAAAAGCTGATGGCGTTACCGAATCGTGAAGATCGATCAACACCACCAACTGGTCGATACCGCCGGCATCTGACAGCAGACGACGAGTCGCACATCGTCGAGCAGTACTTGGCCGGCAACACTGTCTACGAGCTTGGTGCCCAGTTCGAGGTGCACCGTGATCGCATCTCCCGCATCCTTGAAGCAGCCGGAATTGATCGTCGGTATCACCAAACAGTCGGCGTCGATCTCGATCGAGCA
>DASWRR010000254.1:0-3901 GCA_036403055.1 Ilumatobacteraceae bacterium
TGTGTCGCATTGGTCAGCCGAGCGGCCACACCACGCTGAGCACTCTGCCGTCGATGTCGTCGACCGCGACCGGGCCGAACGCGCGCGAGTCCTCCGACGTGTCGCGATTGTCCCCGAGAAGGAAGACGTATCCGGGCGGGACGCGATTCGGTCCGAAGTAGAACCCGTCCATGTTCGAGTTGTCGATCTCGTTCTCGGTGATCAATGCACCGTTGACCACGAGATGACCGTCCTCGATGCCGACGGAGTCACCGCCGATCGCGACGACGCGCTTCACGATCGAATGGCCGGTTCGCGGGTCAGCGGCGACGACGAGCTCACCGCGACGTGCGTCGCGGAAGTGCAACGTCATCTTGTCGATGAGGAGCACCGCGCCCGGCGGCACGGTGGGGGCCATGCTGTCCGAACGCACTCGCACCGGCTCGACGACGAAGGCTCGAACGAGCAACAGCACCGCGATGATTCCGGCAAACCAGAGAACTCGTCGAATCGTCGTCGAATCGTCGTCGGCTGATTCGAGGTCCTCGATCGCGGGTTCCGAGTCAGCAGTCGCAGTCATCTCACCAGCGTCATGGCGGCGCCGGCCCACAGCACGACACCACACCACAACAAGTGATTCGAGGTGCGTCGTCTCCACGAGTTGGAGAGCATCCCGAGGAGCGTCACTACCAGCACGAGCTCGGCCGCCAACGTGAAGACGTCGAGCGGACCGACGTACTTCTCGCCGTTCGGAACGATCGAGCGACCCGGCACCCAACGGCCGCCATGGAACGGGACCGGCGGTGTGCCGGGCAGCCCGGTGGTGCGGCTGGCGACGTACACGAGCACCACGCCGACGGTGCCCCAGATGCCGATCAAGAGGGCGCGATCACTGAGCCGACCGCGTACGAGTGCGATCGCCAACGCGGCCTGTGCGACACCCAGTCCGACGAAGAACACACCGGCAAGCGGCCACCACGTGTAGTGGCTCGGCGCAGCGACGAGATGCGCCAACGCGGCCGCGGCGGAGCACACAATTGCAGCGTCTGTTCCGACGGCGCGGCGAGCGGCGCGCGTCTGCGCGACAGTCGCGTTCACAATGGGTCGTTCGCCTCGTCGGACGACGGCCGCGCCACCGTCCCGATCGGATCGTCGCCGTCACCGGCCGGATCGATCACCTCGAACTGGGCCATCATGTCGTGGTCCTCGTGAATGAGGTTGTGGCAGTGCATCATGTAGCGCCCGCGGCCTTCCCACTTCATCATCACGCGCACCTTCTCGCCCTCACCGACGTAGACGACGTCTTTCGGGCCGAGTTCGTGCGCGAATGGGGGGCGACCGTTCCGGTCGAGCACCTTGAAGTCCGTCAGGTGCATGTGGACCGGATGGAACCAACCGCCGGACGAGTTCTGCAGCTCCCAGATCTCGATGTCGCCGAGGTTGGGTTTGGCCAACGAGAACTTGTAGCCGCTGTCGACGACGTTCTTCCACGTCGTGCCGTTGATCGCCCACTGCCCGTTGTCGCGCTCGAACTTGAACTTGCGCGTCCGAACAGCCTGGCTCGGTTGCAGCGCCATCACGGCGTTGCCCGGATCCAACACGTCGGGAATCGAGTTGTTGGACATGTCCGTGGCGTCGCTGACGACGTCGAACGCCATCACCTTGTCTGTGTTCGTGTAGTTCTGGTTGTTGGTCGGACTCGAGTTGCGCAGGACCACACGCCGGCCGATGGGGTACTTGGAGAAGTCGATGATGACCTCGTAGCGCTCCGCTGACGCGGCCCTGAAGCTCGTCACGGACTGCGGTGCCGGCATCAGCCCTCCGTCCGTCGCGATGACCACCATCGGGTCGCCGGAGTCGAGCGAGAACCTCCACGACCGCGAGACAGCGACACCGCAGATGCGGAACCGATACTTGCGACGCTCGACCTGCATCACCGGCCATGGTCGTCCGTTGACGAGGATGACGTCGCCCCACAGGCCGGACTGGTCGTCGAGCGTGAAGAGCAACGAGCCGTCGCTGTTGAACAGCGCGTCACCGATCAGCAGTGGAACGTCGTACTTGCCGTGCGGAATCGGCAGAGCCTGCTCCGCTTGGTCGAGCAGGTGGTACTGCGCGACGAGTCCGTGATACGCGTTCTCGGCGGTGTGGAAGACACCGTGGTCGTGGTACCAGAGCGTGCGCGCCGGCTGCACGTTGGGGTAGTGGTAGTCCTTGTACTGCCCGGGATGAGTGACGTCGCTGGCATATCCGTCGAACTGTGGAAGCGATGCAGAACCGTGCAGGTGCACGGAGGTCCACGGCTCGTAGCCGAGCGTCGGGTGCACGTTGGGAAGTGCGTTGCGATGACGGACGACGACCTTGCGCCCTCTGTTCACCTTGATCGTCGGGCCCGGCACCGAACCGTTGTATGCAAAGAACGTCGTCTGGAACCCGGGTATCACCTCGAGCTTCGTCGCCGTCATCGTGATGTCGTAGTAGTCGGTCGTCGCGTCGGTGCGGAACGGCATCGCGACCGGTGGCATGCCGAACGGCGTCGTGAACGGCTTTGGCAACTTGCTCGACGGCATCCGATTCGCGAGCGCCGACTGTCCGGAGACAACTCTCGACAACGGCAACGACAGCGCCGCACCGGCGAACACGCCGGCCTTGATCACCTCACGTCGGCTCAGTCCCATGACGCGCCGATACCCGCCCGAATCCGAATGCGCACATCGGCCTCCAAACCTCGTCCCAGTGCACCGCGTCCAGCTCGGTGCTACGCGAACAGCTTCCCGCCAGCAAGCGTCGCGGTCAATCACCCTTTTCGGGGTACGGCGAAGGGCGCAACAACATCGCGCAAGCGTGCGGCAAACGGCTTACGCCTCGCACCATCGGGCACGGTTCGTCTCTGCGCTGCCTCTCAACGTGAAAGCGATCCGCGCCGACGACGTGTTCAGTTGAGGTCGAGGAGGCTGCGGACCCGTTCGAAGTCGGCGTCCGGATGGTCGTCGTGCGGATCCAACAAGATCGGATGAAGACCCGCAGCGCGCGCCGCACCGATGTCCATCGTGACGGAATCGCCGATGTAGGCGATCTCATGACGTTCGATGCCGTCGAAGAACGGCATGGCGTGGTCGAAGATCCGCGGGTCCGGTTTCGAGACACCGACGACATGACTGTCGATCACGACGCGCATCGAGACATGCGGTCCTTCGCCTGCTTGGCAGACGCCGCTGCGCGACAGGACTTCGGCGATCTGACCGCTCGCATTCGAGACGACGCCGATCGGCAGGCCCGAGCCGGCGATGGCGGCCAATGCCGCCCGGCTCTCCGGAATCGGCCACCTCCACAACCACGCGTTGCGTGTGGTGTGCAACGCGAGCGCTGCCGCTTCGACGTTGCGGTCACTCACACCGATGCTTCGAACGTACGAGCGGTTGTACTCGTCCCAGAACAGCTCACCGCTTCCGGCCAACGACTTCGCGGCCATCCCGGCGTAGTGCGCGCGTCGATGCGCATCGAGCGTCGCATCGCCGCCGTAGTAGCTGAGCAGTGGGCCGAGCACCGTGGGATCCGGGAGCACGAGCACACCGCCGGCATCGAACAAGAGGGCCTTGAACCGCTTCGTCACCGAGCCATCATGCCCGTTTCGTGCGCGGTGTCGTGGGCACATACCCTTGGGCGCGTGCGAAGTGCCCGAGACTTCTTCAAGCCGCTCGCCGTTGGTGCACCGGCGCCGATGAGGGAGATCCCGATCCGGCCGAGCCGCGTGATCCACTTCTTCCCGCCGCACATCGGCAAGGTCGTCGCGAAGTTGCCGGAGGTGATTCCGACCGTCGACATCATCCTCGGCAACCTCGAGGACGCGATACCCATGAGCGACAAGGAGGCCGCTCGCGTCGGCTTCGTGGATGTCGCGAAGACGGTGCCGATGGGCGAT
>DASWRR010000255.1:0-7878 GCA_036403055.1 Ilumatobacteraceae bacterium
GGGGACTCGTTGTCGGAGTTCGTCCGCAACGCAGAGTCGTTCCGCAGTTCGCTCGGTTGATGTCGTGGGCGTTGCGGCCGATCAACATCTCGTGCTCGTCGGCTTGATGGGATCCGGCAAGACCACCGTTGCGCGGCTGGCGGCGGAACGTCTCGGTCGCAAGGTGATCGACAGCGACGCTGTGATCGAGAAGGCGACCGGCCGGACCGTTCGAGAGATATTCGCGAAAGACGGTGAGGAAGCGTTCCGATCGTTCGAGACGAAGGCACTGTTCGACGCGCTCGCCACCCCGGAACCGTCGGTCATCGCCGCAGCCGGCGGGGTCGTGCTTCGCGAGGAGAACCGCACTGCGTTGAAGCGCTCGAACGCGAAGGTCGTGTGGCTCTGCGCGACGCCTGCGCTGTTGGTCGAGCGCGTCACATCGAGCGGTCATCGTCCACTGCTGGACACGGATCCGGCGGGTACGTTGCAAAAGATGTACGACACTCGCCAGGCGCTGTACAAGGAAGTCGCGGACGCGGTCGTGCTCGTCGACAACCGCACTCCGCTCGAGGTCGTCGAGGCGGTGTTGCGATGATCACGGTTCGAGTCCCGCTCGAGGCGCGAAGTTACGACGTGCTCGTCGGCCACGGCGCCCGCACTGAGTTGGCCGGGATGGTTCCCGCGACGGCGCGACGCGCTGCGATCGTGACGCAAGTCGGGATTCCACTCGATGTCGATCCCGGCGTGCCGAGCGAGATCTTCCCCATCGGTCACGGCGAGGCGTACAAGTCGCTCGTCACGATCAACGATCTCGGCCGCCGCTTCGCCAGGTTCGGCCTGACGCGCAACGACGTCATCATCGGCGTCGGCGGCGGCATGGTGACCGATGTCGCGGGGTTTGCTGCCGCGTCCTGGCATCGCGGTGTCGCAGTCGTCCATGTTTCCACGACGCTCCTCGGGATGGTCGATGCCGCGATCGGCGGCAAGACCGGCGTGAACCTCGGCACGGACGGGGACGACGCGCAGGACGGCGACGAACGGGTTGGTGTCGGTGGCAAGAACCTGATCGGCGCGTACTGGCAGCCGTCGGGTGTCATCTGCGACCTCGACGCACTCGCGACGCTGCCGCCGAGGGAACTTCGCTCGGGGCGCGGCGAGATGGCCAAGTACCACTTCCTCACCGGCGACGATCTGCTCGCGATGGACGAAGCCGATCGCATTGCGAGGTGCGTCCAGATCAAGGCCGACTTCGTGTCGAGTGACGAACGAGAGTCGGGCAAGCGGGCGCTGCTGAACTACGGGCACACGCTCGCTCATGCGCTCGAGGTAGAGACGGAGTACGAGGTCACGCACGGCGAAGCGGTCGCGGTCGGTCTGGTGTACGCGGCTCGTCTAGCCCGGCACCTCGGACGAATCGACGACGACCGTGTGCAGCAGCACTACGACGTCGTCGGAGGACGCTACGAGTTGGAGACGGCGCTACCGCCCGGCGTCGATCACCAGCGGCTGATCGAATCGATGGCGCGCGACAAGAAGGCCCTCGGTGACGGCCTCACATTCGTGCTCGACGGTCCGGCCGGCGTAGAGGTCGTCACCGGCGTGCCGGCGGAGGTTGCGCGCGAAGTGCTCGACGACTTCGCTCGGTCATGACCCCGCGGCTCACGACCGAGCGCCTGCTGATGCGTGAGTGGCGGGACAGCGATCGAGCGCCGTACGCCGAGATCAACAGCGATCCGGACGTGATGCAGCACTTCCCATCGCGACTCACTCCGCAGCAGAGCTTCGAGATGGTCGACCGCATCACGGCCGCGTGGCGCGACAACGGGTTCGGGCTGTGGGCCGTCGAGCGGACGGACACCGAAGAGTTCATCGGCTTCGTCGGTCTGATGTCGCCCGTCTGGCAGGCGGAGTTCACGCCATGCGTCGAGGTCGGATGGCGGCTTGCGAAGCGACATTGGGGAAACGGGTTTGCGCCTGAAGCTGCGCTCGCTGCGTTGGTGTGGGGATTCGACAACGTCGACCTGCCCGGTGACCAGATCGTCAGCTTCACGACCGAGGGCAATGTCAACTCGCGACGAGTGATGGAGAAGATCGGGATGCAGCGCGACCCGCTCGGCGACTTCGACCATCCGATGCTGCCGGATTGGGTACATCGTCGGCATGTCCTGTACCGAATCGATCGCCGGCAACTCGCCGAGCGCGTGGCACGATAGAGACGTGGCGCTGATCACCCTCCTGCACGGGCCGAACCTCAACCTGCTCGGCCAGCGCGAGCCACACATATACGGCACGTCGACGCTCGACGACTACGTGGCGTTCACCACCGATGCGGCGCACGAGTTCGGGCATGAAGTGTCGGCGTTCCAGACGAACCACGAAGGCGAGCTCGTCGATGCGATCCATGAGGCGCGCAACACGGCGGATGCGATCATCATCAACCCGGGTGCGTTCACGCACTACGCGTGGAGCATCCACGATGCGCTGGCCGCGTTCGCCGGCCCGATCGTCGAGGTCCACATCTCGAATCCCAACGCGCGCGAACCGTGGCGTCACACGAGCGTGATCGCTCCGGTGTCGACAGGATCGATCATGGGCTTCGGGATGCACGGATACCGGCTTGCGGTCGAGGCGATCTCGGCGAAGTTGGCCGCGTCGTGATCGCGCCGCTGGAGGTCAGCGGACGCGGTGCCCGCGTGCGTGAACGAAACGATCAGACGGAAGCGTTGCTGATCACCAGCCTCGACAACATCCGATGGCTGACGGGCTTCACGGGGTCGAACGGATGGTTGTTGCTGACGCAGCGCGACCTCATCCTCTTCACCGATGGTCGCTACGGCGTCCAGGCGATGGCTCAACTCGAGGAGGCCGGCGTCGACGGTCGCGTCGTCGTCGGTCTGTCCGGTCAGGCGATGCTCGATTCCTTGGCCGAGGAGGTCGCCGCGCTCGCGTCATTGGGGTTCGAATCGGCGCACGTCACGTACGAGCAGTTCCAGCGATTCGCCGGTGTGCTGCAACCGGCGTTGATACCGATCAGTGGCCTCGTCGAGGCAGAGCGGCGGCGCAAAGATCAAGGCGAGATCGATCGAATGGCGAAGGCCTGCGCGATCGCCGATGCGGCACTGTCGGAGGTCGCCGGCAATCTCGAAGGCCGCACCGAGGCGGAGGTCCGCAACCGCCTGGAGATTCGGATGCGCGAGCTCGGTGCCGACGGACCGAGCTACGAGACGATCGTTGCCACGGGTCCCGTCAACGCGGCTCGACCACACCACCGCCCGACCGACACGGTCATCGAGCGTGGGCACACCGTGATCATCGATGTCGGTGCGTTGTTCGATGGATACCACAGCGACATGACGCGAACGTTCTTCGTCGGCGAGCCGACCGCCGAACAGCTCGAGATGTACGAAATCGTCCTCGCGTCGCAACGCGCTGGTGTCGCCGCCGTCGAGGCCGGCATCAGCAGCGCCGAGCTCGACGGTGTGTGTCGCGACGTGATCGCCGATGCCGGATACGGCGAGTGGTTCACGCACGGCACCGGACACGGCGTCGGCTTGTTGATCCACGAAGACCCGTTCATCAATCGTACTGGTGACCTGAAATTGCAGGTGGGGGACGTAGTGACCGTCGAGCCGGGGGTCTATCGTGAAGGATTCGGCGGTATCCGTGTCGAAGACCTCGTCGTCGTGACCGACAACGGATGCCGCGTACTCACTGCCTCGCCGAAGGATTCACCGTGCCCGCCATCACCACCAACGACCTGAAGAACGGAATCACCCTCGAGCTCGACAACGGGCTCTTCCAGGTGGTCGAGTTCCAACACGTCAAGCCGGGCAAGGGTGGAGCGTTCGTCCGCACGAAGCTGCGCAACGTGAAGACGGGCAACGTGTTCGATCGCACGTTCAATGCCGGCGTGCGCGTCGAGCAGGCGCTGCTCGAGAAGAAGGACATGCAGTTCCTGTACCGCGACGGCAACGAGTACGTCTTCATGGACACCGACAACTACGACCAATTGCACGTCGCGCCGACGGCTCTCGGCGATGCAGCGAACTACATGGTCGAGCAGTCGATTGCGATCATCGCGTTCTACCAAGGCGACATCGTGTCGGTCGAGATACCGGCCTCTGTCGAGCTGACGATCGCCGACACGGAGCCAGGAATTCAGGGCGACCGTGTGTCGGGCGCTCGGAAACCGGCAACGCTCGAGACCGGTTTGATCATCCAAGTGCCGTTGTTCATCAACCCAGGCGACCGGGTCAAGGTCGACACACGCAGCGGCGATTACATCACCAGAGTCTGAGGGTGGCACGACGCAAGGTTCGGCCAGCGGACGATGATGCACGTTCCGACTCGAGGGAACGGGCGATGATGCTGCTGTACGAGGCCGAGTCGAAGGGGATCGACGCAGGCGACGTCCTCGCCGCGCAGATCTCGGAGCCCGACGAGTTGACGACGCTGCTCGTGGAAGGTGTCGAGCGGCATCGGGTCGAGCTCGACGCGGCCATCTCGGCCCACGCGAAGGGGTGGACGATGGCGCGCATGCCGGCGATCGATCGCACGGTGCTGCGGATCGCCGCGTTCGAGTTGCTCGGCCGCCACGACGTTCCCGTCGCGGTCGTTCTCAACGAGGCAATCGAGCTCGCCAAGCGCTTCTCGACCGACGATTCCGGCCGGTTCGTCAACGGAGTGCTGTCGGCGCTGGTCCCGGTGCTGCGACACACCGCCTGACGTGGCTGCCCGAGCGACGCGTTGATCGACACGTAACATCGCGACCGTGATCGACGAGCACGAAGTCGCCCCGACGACAGAGTTCGTCGACGAACCGACGGGGGAGTACACGCTCGGACGGGTGGACCCGTGGGTGGAGTGGCTGTCAACGGTTCACCCGGCGGCATGGTTCACCGGTGCCGGTGCGCTGCTGTTCGCCCTCGTGTTCGGCAAGCTGGGCGTCCAACACCACGACAACTTCGGCACGTGGTCGTACGACATGGGCATCTACGACCAGGGCTTCTGGCTGGTGTCGCGCGGTGGCCAGAGCTTCATGACGGTGCGCGGCCTCGAGTTCTGGGGCCACCACGTCAACCTGATCGTCCTTGCGTTCGTCCCGTTCTACTGGCTCGGAGCGGGACCGTCGTTCCTGTACGTCGCCCAGGCGACCGGGTTGGCGGTCGCCGCGTTCCCCGTGTACCTCATCGCACGCGATCGCTTCGCGAAGCCCTACATGGGGCTGCTCTTCGCCGTCGTGTACCTGATGTACGCACCGATCCAGTGGATCGCGTGGGCCAACTTCCACCCGGAAGCGCTCGTGATCGCACCGCTTCTGTATGCGTGGTGGTTCGCGACGCAACGACGTTGGCGCGGAATGTTCATCGCGCTCCTGATCGCGCTGTCGATCCGCGAGGACACCGCGCTGGTCGTCATGATGCTCGGCGTGATCCTCGCGATCATGTACCGGCCGGGCAAGGGCGAGCATCGCGATCGCGTCGTCGCATTGGCGACGTTCGCGCTCGGATTCATGTGGTACGTGATCGCGACGAGGTTCGTGATCCCGCACTTCAATCAGGGCAAGCAGCCGTTCTACATCCAGTACTTCTACAGCAACTACGGCAAGGACATGCCGGCGATCATCGAGACGATGATGCGTCATCCGAATCGTGTGATCGCAGACGCCACCCAGCCGGACCGGCTGCGCTTCTATCGCGATCTCGCGTTGCCGCTCGGCGGCCTGCCACTCGCCGCGCCGCTCGCGATGTTGATGGCGGTGCCACAGATGCTCGCCAGCGTCATCGGTCTCAGTCCGTACGCACGGAGCATCCACTACCAGTACACCGCGATGATGATCGCACCGTTGTTGATCGCAGCGATCGAGGGCGGCCGTCTGTTGTGGCGGTTCAAGGTGATGCACGTGATCCTGCCGATCTGGTTGCTCGGTTGTGCGTACATCACCAACGTCGCGTGGTCGCCGTCGCCCATCGGCGACGCGTACAACGTGTGGGCCCGCCCCGATCCGCGTCACGACGCGATGCGCGAGGCGTTGAAGCTCGTCCCCGACAAGGCATCTGTCACTGCGACGTACACGCTGCTCCCACATCTCTCACATCGCGAGCAGATCTACGACTGGCCGAACCCGTGGGTGCCGGCATACTGGGGCAACGATGATGGTTACCGGCTGCCCGACCCGTCGAAGATCGACTACATCGTGCTCGACCGCACGCAGGTCGGCGACGCCCAGAAACCCCTGGTCGCGGGCCTGATCGCGCCGGACGGGCCGTACAAGGTGCTGTTCGACGTCGACGATGTGCTCGTCGCCAAGCGCAAGACCGCCCCTTAACGGCGGCGGGCGATTGCCAGCAGGTTCTTGCCGAACGGTGGGTTCGGGACCAGTCGCTGCGCCATCTTGCTGACGGGGACGACCGCGCGATCGAAGACGCCCGACGACATCGAGCTGAGCGATTGACGGTTCAGCACGCGATACATCAACCAGTACGGCACCACGCCGGCAACCTCGATGTACCGCAACTCGACGATCTCGAACCCGGCGTCCGCGATGACGCCGCGCAACCGTGCCTTGTCGTATCGGCGATGGTGACCCGACTTGAAGTCGAGGCTGCCGTACAGCCTCGACATCGCCGGCACGAACACACCGAGCGTGCCACCCGGTGCCACGAGTTCGAACGCCGTTCGCATCTCTGCTGCGTCGTCGAGGATGTGCTCGAGCACGTTCACATACACGATCGAGTCGAACTGGTGTCGCCCGCCAGCCGCCAGCTCTTGCGAAGTCATCTGCAGCGCGGTGACGTTGGGCAGTCGACTCGTGTTCGACTCGAGCTCGTCGAACAGGTTGGCGGCCGGCTCGATCGCGGTGATGGTGCTCGCCGGCTTGCGCTCGGCCATCTTCGTCGCGATCGTGCCGATGCCGGCGCCGACTTCGAGGATGCGATGCCCGAGATGGGGCATCAACTCGTCGGCGATCCACCCGAAGAAGTGATTCGCCGACGCGAGGTTCTCCAACTCCTCGGCCGCGCCGAACTCTGAGTTCGACGACGCTTGTTGGGCGCGGAGACGTGGTGATCGCGCGGCCCAGGTCGCCTGATCGCGGCGGCTCTCGCTGCGAACCTCGCCGACGAGGACGCGCGTTGCGTGGAGGCTCCGCCAGAACGACGTGATGTCGGAGAACGAGATCGATCGCACTCCGGCATAACGCGGTCGAAAGGTGATCGGACACTCGGTGACCGAGAACCCGGCCGCTTGGGCGACCGCAACGGTGGTCGTGAAGTAGCCGTACCCGTCCGCCGGCACTTGACGGTCGATCCACAGTTGGGCGACCTCTGGTCGGATGATGCGGAACGACGTCGTCGCGTCATGGACGCCGTGGAGCCCGATGATGCGGCGGGCGAGCATGTTCGCCGTGCGGCTGATGATCGATCGCAGCGCAGACGTGCCGGGCGACGACCCGCCTCGCGCCCATCGTGAACCGATGGTGACGCCGCTCTGGCGGGCGATGAACGTGCGCACCACATCGGTGATCTGACGTGCGTCGTGGTGCCCGTCCGGATCCAGGGTCACGAAGAAATCGCGATCGGTCGTCAGCAAGAGATGCTCGAAACCGGCGAGTTGTGCACGGCCAAGGCCGAGATGCGGCGCGGTCAGCACATCGAGCTTGATCCCGAGTCGGCCTGCCTCGTCGATCGCGATCGCCGGTGTGTTGTCGGGGCTCGAATCGTCGATCAGCAACACTTCGAGATCGACGCCGGAGCGACGCAGGACAGATGCCGATTCTTCGATCTCGGCGAGCACGAGACCGACAGATGCCGCGCTGTTGTACGTGGCCAGCAACACGGTGCCGCGCAGTTCTGGCATGACCGCAAAGTACCACCGGGGCACAAGACATCTCCGGCG
>DASWRR010000256.1:0-8238 GCA_036403055.1 Ilumatobacteraceae bacterium
ACGAGAAGAACGACGCCGTCACCGACCTCATTGCCCAGATCCGCAAGACGAAGGCGCTCGATTGGCTGCTCGAGCACGTCGAGGTCGTCGACCAAGCCGGGAACCCCATCGATCGGGCGCTCGTGATGGGCAAGACTGACGACGACCACGACCACGATCATCACGACCACGACCACGACCACGACCACGATCATCACGACCACGACCATGAAGGGCACGCCCATGATTGATCCGAAGAACTATCTGGTTCCCAACGTCATCGAACAGACCAGTCGTGGCGAGCGGGGAATGGACCTCTACTCCCGTCTGCTCAAGGAGAACATCATCTTCTTGCAGACGCCGATCGACGACAGCATCGCCAGCCTCATCTGCGCCCAGTTCATCCACCTCGAGAGCGAGAATCCCGACAAGGACATCAACCTCTACATCAACAGCCCCGGCGGCGACATCACGGCGCTGTTCGCGATCTACGACACGATGCAGTTCATCAAGAACGACATCGCCACGATCTGCCTCGGTCAGGCGGCATCCGCAGCCGCGGTCCTGCTCGCAGCGGGCACGAAGGGCAAGCGGTTGGCGCTGCCGCACAGCCGGATCCTGCTCCACCAGCCATACGGTCAGGTCGGGTACGGGCAGGTCACCGATCTCGAGCTCGCGGCGAAGGAGATCCTGCGGATGCGCGATCTGCTCGAGGAGATCCTGTCTCGTCACACGGGCCAGACCATCGAGCGCGTCCATCAGGACACGGATCGCGATTTCGTTATGGAAGCGCACGAGGCGCTCGCGTATGGCATCATCGATGATGTGATTTCGTCTCGAGACGCCGTCGACCGCACCGGTCCGATTCGCTGATCCGCACGAATCGACCTGATGGGCGAGCAAGGAGACTGAACCGTGGCGAAATTCGGCGACACCGGTGAACTGTTGCAGTGCTCGTTCTGTGGCAAATCGCAGAAGCAGGTCAAGCGGCTGATCGCCGGCCCTGGCGTGTACATCTGCGACGAGTGCATCGATCTGTGCAACGAGATCATCGAGGAAGAGCTCACCGACTCCAGTGAGATCCGGTTCGAGGAACTGCCGACGCCACGCGAGATCCGAACGTTCCTCGACGACTACGTCGTCGGCCAGGACGAAGCGAAGAAGATCCTTTCGGTCGCGGTCTACAACCACTACCGGCGCATCCAGTACCAGCAGGGTGCGAGCGTCGGTCGCCGCGACGAGGTCGAGCTGGCGAAGAGCAACATCATGTTGCTCGGGCCCACCGGTTGTGGCAAGACGCACCTCGCCCAGACTCTCGCTCGCTTGCTCAACGTGCCGTTCGCTGTCGCCGACGCGACGGCGCTCACCGAAGCTGGGTACGTCGGTGAGGATGTCGAGAACATCCTTCTCAAGCTGATCCAGGCGGCCGACTTCGATGTGAAGAAGGCCGAGACCGGGATCATCTACATCGACGAGATCGACAAGATCGCCCGCAAGAGCGAGAACCCGTCGATCACGCGCGACGTCAGCGGCGAGGGCGTCCAACAGGCGCTGCTCAAGATCCTCGAAGGCACCGTTGCCTCCGTCCCGCCGCAGGGTGGTCGCAAGCATCCGCATCAAGAGTTCATTCAGATCGACACGACCAACATCCTGTTCATCTGCGGTGGCGCGTTTGCCGGGCTCGAGCAGATCATCGAGAGCCGGATCGGCCACAAGGGCGTCGGTTTCCATGGCACCGTTCGCAGCAAGGCAGACAAGGACCCGGGCGAGCTGTTCACCAAGGTGCTTCCCGAAGACCTGCTGAAGTTCGGGTTGATCCCCGAGTTCGTCGGCCGCCTTCCCATGATCGGCGCCGTTCGCAGCCTCGACCGCGATGCCCTGATCAAGATCCTCACCGAGCCGAAGAACTCACTGGTGAAGCAGTACCGGAAGGTGTTCGACTTCGAAGACGTCGAGCTCGACTTCACTCGCGAAGCACTCGAGGCGATCGCGGATCAGGCACTGCTCCGCGGCACCGGTGCTCGCGGCCTGCGGGCGATCCTGGAAGAGGTCTTGCTCAACACGATGTACGAGCTCCCCGGCCGCAGCGATGTCGGCACCGTCATGATCGAAGTCGACACAGTGCAGAAGAAGACGAATCCGACGCTCGTCCCGCGTGAGCCGAAGGCCAAGCGGCCTCGCCGCGAGGCCAGCTGACGCGACGAGAGGCGCAGCACTGTGCCGACCAACCAGATGCTGCATCGACGATGACCTACTCCGACGCGCTGGCATACCTCGACGCCCACGCCAGCTACGAAAAGACAGGGCGCATCGAGTCGCCGACGCTCGATCGCATGAAGGTGATCGTCGAAGCGATGGACAACCCCCAGTTCGCCTATCCGGTGATCCACGTCACGGGGACCAACGGCAAAGGCTCGACATCGCAGATGATCACGCGGCTGCTGATGGCGCACGGGCTCACCGTCGGCACGTACACCAGTCCACACCTCGAACGTCCGAACGAGCGCATGAGCCGCGATGGTGAGTACATCAGCGACGAGGAGTTCGCCGAGCAGATCGCCGCGGTCGCCGACCTGGAGATGCTGACGGGTGTCCGACCCTCGTACTTCGAGACGACGACCGCCGCGGCATTTCGATGGTTCGCAGATCTCGCGGTCGATGTCGCGGTGATCGAGGTCGGCGTGCTCGGTCGCTGGGATGCGACCAACGTCTGCGACGCACAGGTCGCGGTCATCACCAACATCGGGATGGATCACAACGAGTTCGCCGGTCCGACGAAGGGTCACATCGCAGCCGAGAAGGCGGGCGTCATCAAGACCGGCAGCATCGTCGTCGTCGGTGAGACCGACCCCGAGATGTTGCCGTACTTCACGAACGCCGGCGGCGAAAAAGTCTTGGCGCGCGGTGACCAGTTCGACGTCCTCGAGAACCAACTCGCGCTCGGCGGCCGGATGCTCGACCTGCGCACACCCACGACGATCTACACCGACGTGTTCGTCCCGCTGCACGGCCGTCATCAAGGCGACAACGCGGTCGTCGCCTTGACCGCGGTCGAGGCGTTCTTCGCTGCGCCGATCGCCGACGACATCGTCCGCGAAGGGTTCGCCAACGTGCGGATGCCGGGACGGTTCGAGGTGCTCGGCCACCAGCCGCTGGTGATCGTCGACGGCGCCCACAACCCGCCGGGAGCGGACTCGTGTGCCCAGGTGTTCTTCGACGACTTCGATCCAGCTGGTCGCAAGGTGCTGGTCGTCGGGATTCTGAGCAGCCGTGACCCGAAGGAGATGCTGTCCGCGTTGCGCGCCGACGAGTTCGATGCGGTCTTCACGTGCACTGCCCCGACACCGCGAGGCATGTCGTCGTCGGATCTCGCTGCCGCGGCGAGAGAGATCGGCTGCGACTCGGTGATCGAATGCGGCACCGTCGAGCAGGCGTGTGATCGAGCGATTCGCTCGGCCGAGCACGACGACGCCGTGCTGGTGACAGGTTCGCTGTACGTCGTCGGTGCGGCGCGACCCCACCTCCGCAAGATCGTCTGACAGCGCCTCGCTAGTGGCTGCGCGCCCCGGCGCGCGACTCGAGCTCCGGTCGGATCAATCGGTCGGCGATCGCGCCGGTCGTCATCGAGTACACGCTCTTGTGGATGGCATCGATGAGACGCTCGGTCGCCGGCCATGTTGCGGGTGGCGCGCCTGCGCCAGTCGTGTTCTCCAGCGTCTGATCCGTCGCCAGCCGAACGACGGTGTGTGCCACGCTGGCCTGCGGCCCACGCAACCCGACGGCGGCCCAGACGCCGCGCAGCGCGCCGAGGGTCACGCCAGTACTCCAGTGCATCGCGTGGTTCCAGACCGTCGGCTTGGCATCGTTCGGTGGCCTTCGCCCGAGGATGGTCAGCAACGTGCGCGCCGGGGTGTAGGAGTTCGGGCGGTGTGTCACGGATTGCTCGAACTTCTCGGCGAGCGTCATGGCGGCCACGCCGACCACTCCGGCCAACGCCCCTCGGCCCGCCGCGGTCCACAGTTTCTTGCCTCGATCACTGGATGCTGCGCTCATGCGCTGCCCCTACCCGACGCTCGTCCCACCGAAACCATGCAGAAATCTGAAGGCGCAAGCACCGCGGTCGTAACTAGCGTGCGGACGTGAGTGTTGCCGATGAGGGTCCGCTGGATGTGACGGTCCGGCTGATGCGCGACGACGAGTTCGAGTCGGTCTGTGAGCTGTCGACGAGGGCCTTCGGGTCGGATGAGCGAATCCGCACGCTGCTGGTCGACCTGCGATCGTCGTGGGCGTGGCGCGACGAGTTGTCGTTCGTCGCCGAGCTCGACGGTCAGTTGGCCGGCCACGTTCTCTTCACGAGCGCGTTCGTCGACTGCCCCGAGCGACTGGTCGACGTGCTCGTGCTCAGCCCCGTCGCAGTACGAACCGACGTTCAGCGACGCGGCATCGGCGCGGCCATGATCCGCACCGCACTACAGACCCTGAACGATCGGGCAGAGCCGCTCGTGTTTCTCGAGGGTCACCCTTCGTACTACCCGAAGTTCGGATTCCGCAGCGCATCGCGTCTCGGCTTCACGCCGCCGTCGGTGCGCATCCCCGATGCCGCGTTCATGGTGCATCCCTTGCCGAGGTACGAGCCGTGGATGACCGGTGCGCTCGTGTATCCCGACGCGTTCTGGCGCAACGACGCGGTTGGGCTTCGTTCTGCCCGGTAGCGTCATCGGCCATGTCTGATCGCACCCTCGTCCTGCTGAAGCCCGACACCGTCGAACGCGGACTCGTCGGCGAGATCCTCGGACGCTTCGAAGCAAAGGGTCTGCACGTCGTCGCGCTCGACTTGCGCACGCTCGACGCGGACACGTTGGCGCGTCACTATCAAGAGCACGTCGGCAAGGGTTTCTACGACGACCTCGTCGCGTTCATGAGCCGCGGTCCAGTCGTCGCAATGGTCCTCGAGGGGCCCGAAGACACCTGGGAAGTGGTGCGCGCGCTCGTCGGCGCGACGAACCCGCGGAAGGCGGACCCGGGCACGATCCGCGGCGATCTCGGGATCTTGTTCACCGAGAACCTGGTGCACGGCAGCGACTCGTTGGAGGCTGCGCAGCGCGAGATCGGCATCTTCTTCCCGAATCTGTAACAAACCGACTCTCGGCTACACTGGCTCGACCTACGCCGGACGTGGCGCGAGGTAGTTTCGTGCACGGTCGGCTCGGCTGTGCGGAGGTAGTGATGGCCAGGAACAACCCACTCGCGATCGGACGTGATCTCGCCATCGACCTGGGAACCGCCAACACCTTGATCTATTCGCGCGGGCAGGGCATCGTCTTGAACGAACCGTCCGTCGTGGCAATCGACATCAGCGATGGACGACCCGTCGCTGTCGGGCTCGAGGCCAAGCGGATGATGGGTCGCACGCCGGGTCGCATCAAGACGATCCGTCCGCTCAAGGACGGTGTCATCGCCGACTTCGAGGTCTGCGAGAAGATGCTCCGCTTCTTCATCCAGAAGGTGCACGCGAGTCGTTGGAGCAAGCCACGAATGGTGATCTGCGTGCCATCGGGCATCACCGGTGTCGAGCAGCGCGCCGTGCAGGACGCAGCCGAATACGCAGGCGCCCGCAAGCCGGTGCACATCATCGAAGAGCCGATGGCCGCCGCGATCGGCGCCGACATGCCGGTGCACGAGCCGAGCGGCAACATGATCGTCGACATCGGCGGCGGCACGACGGAAGTCGCGGTCATCTCGCTGGGCGGGATCGTCACTGCGCAATCGGTCCGCGTTGCGGGTGACGAGCTCGACGACGCGATCATGCAATACGTCAAGAAGGAGTTCTCGCTCGCGATCGGCGATCGCACGGCGGAGGAGATCAAGATCCACATGGGTTCGGCGTGGCCGCTCGACGAAGAGCTGACCGCCGACATCCGCGGTCGCGACCTCATCAGCGGTCTGCCGCGAACCGTGCCGCTCACCACCGAGCAGGTCCGCGAGGCGTTGGCCGAGCCGCTGTCCGCCATCGTCGACGCCGTCAAGACGACACTCGACAAGACGCCCCCGGAGCTCGCCGCCGACATCATGGAACAAGGCATCATGGTCACCGGAGGAGGCGCGTTGCTGGCCGGGATCAACCGTCGTCTCAACCACGAGACGGGGATGCCGATCAAGATCGCCCACGATCCGCTGTACAGCGTCGTGATCGGTTCAGGGCGAGCACTCGAGAACATCGACGCGATGCGCGGCCTGATGTCACTCGGTGGCGACGACTAGTCCAACCAGGCCGCCGTGTTCTCTTCGTTGAGCCGCCGCCGCGTCGTTGTGCTGCTCATTTTGACGTCGCTGTTGCTGATCACCCTCGACCGGCGGAGCAACAACACGTTCATCGACAAGGGCCGCCAAGCATTCGCGGTCGTGTTGCGACCGTTCGACATCGCTGCCGAAGCGGTCTCGAAGCCGATCGCGAACGCGTGGTACGGCATCACCAACTACGACGACCTTCGTGCCGAGAACGAAGCGCTGCACGATCAAGTCGAACATCAGAAGGGCGCCGAGATCGAGGCGCAGACGGCGATCACCAAGTTCTACGAGTTGCTCAAGCTCTACCGATTGACGTCCGTGCACAGCTACAAGAGCGTGATCGCCCAAGTCGTCGGCGAGGCGCCGAGCAACTTCCAGAACACGGTGGAGATCACCGTCGGAACACGTGATGGCATCGCGGTCGGCATGCCGGTCACCGATGGCGCCGGGCTGATCGGCAAGGTCACCAAGGTGTACCCGGATCGCAGTGTCGTGATGCTGATCACCGACCCGCAGTTCTCCGTGCAAGCCCAGGTCTTGAGTCGCGTCGACGAAGCCGATGCAGGTTCGACCACCACCTCCCCACCCCCGAACACCGCCGTCAGCGGACGGCCGCTCGACACGACGACGACAACGACTTCGACGACCACGGTTCCGGAATCGTCGACGACGACAACGACCGTGGCCGGCGCGGTAGCGGGTGCGACGACGAGCTCGACAAGCTCGACGACCACGACGACGCTCCCCTCGATCACTGTGCGGCGCGAGACCGGCGACATCGACGGACAAGGGGCCGACCGGCCGCTGCTGTTCAGCCTCATCGACGACACCGCGCTGACCAACGTGAAAGTGGGCGACACGGTCGAGACTGCCGGCGGGACGAAGAGCCTCGCACCGCAGAGCATCCCGATCGGCAAGATCACCGGGGTCAAGCGCAAGCTCGGCAGTCGGTCGCCGGTCGTCGAGGTGGAACCGAACGCCAGCCTGACGCAACTCAACTTCGTCAGCGTGGTGCTGTTCGTTCCGAACCAGGCCGCGATCTGAGTCGTGCGCTCACTGACGTTTGCCCTCTTCACCAGACTGATCCCGGTCGCATTGGTGGTACTGGCGATTCAACGCACGGTGTGCGCGACGTACCGCGTCGACGGCATCGCTGTGCAGGTGGTGCTGGCGTTGGCGGCGGGGGCCGGCGCGGGTGCCGGTTCTGAGCGGGGTGCGTTCGCCGGATTTGCGCTCGGGATGATGTACGACCTCGGTGTCGGCACCCCACTCGGTCTCAGCGCGCTCGCGTACGGGCTCGCCGGTCTCACCTCCGGTTACGTTCTCAGCATCACACCGGACCCGCAGTGGTGGCTCGCCGCGATCTTCGTTGCGATCGGATCGGCGGTCGGGGAGGGCGCGATTCCCGTCGTCAAGTTCCTCACGGGACAGGAGGGTTGGCTGACCAATCGGCTGTTCCTGGTGCTGCCCGTTGTGACGGTCGCGGCGACGCTGTTGAGCCCGCTCTTCGTGCCTCTGGGCCGCTGGTGCGCCGGTGCCAAGCGGCGTACCTGGAGGGCGATCCCCGAATGACCTTGGTGCTGCCAACCAAAGCCGCGCGCATACCAGAATGTCGCAATGGCGATCGATAAGCGCACGACGCGTCTCGGGATGCTGGCGCTCGTTTCGACCTTGTTGATCGGCGCGATCGGCACGCGCTTGTGGTTCCTCGAAGGCGTCGAAGCTGACGCGTATCAGCAACAGGTCTCCGCTGCGAAGCTCCGCGAAGTGTTGATCCCGCCCGAGCGCGGTCGCATCGTCGATCGCAAGGGCCGGATCATGGCCGACAACCAACGCATCCTCACGGTCGCGATCGACTGGAGCGTGATCAAGAAGAAGAAGAATCGCGACGCGCTCTTCAATCGTCTGTCAGGTCCGTTGAAGGTTCCTGTCATCGATCTGCAGCGGCGCTACGAGCCGTGCTTCGGTGAG
>DASWRR010000257.1:0-8536 GCA_036403055.1 Ilumatobacteraceae bacterium
GGGTTCGGCCACGCCGGACCCGAGCATTCATCTCCCAGCTACGCGACGAGCGACCACGCCGTACCATCCCAACCGGTGGCGGGCAACCGCGGCGAGGTGTACGGGTTCTACGTGCATCCGAGCGCGTGGGGAAGCGGTGCCGCTGCGGCACTGATGAGTCGGTGCGAAGAGTTCCTGCGCGATGAAGGATTCACCTCCGCCGTGCTGTGGGTCCTGCGCGACAACCCGCGCGCGCTGGCGTTCTACGAGAAGGCCGGCTGGCACTTCACGTCGCGGGAATCGATGTTCTCGCCATCCGATGCGCCTGACTCCAAACTGCCACGAATCGAGTACGTGGTCAGGGAGTACGAGGTCAGGCTGTAGCTCAAGTTCGAACGCCATTCGTTCGATACCTCTACATGGAGCTTTTGCCCAACTCGATGTCGTTTCGCGTCATCTCGACGCTCGATGTCGACGACGAGAGCGAGATCCCTCCCGACTTCACCGGCCGGGTGCGCCGGACGTTCAACGGGGCAGAGTCGTACATCGCCTGGTTCACAGCGGGTGTCCTCGACAACCCGGGTCGCAGCCACCCGGCCTATCGCCGGTACCGCGCCGACGGTCAGGTGAAGTACGAGATGTTCTACGAGAACGGAAAGTTGCACGACCCGAGCGATCGCGATCCGGCCGTGCGTGGTTTCTTCGCCAACGGTGTGTTGCACTACGAGGAGCACTACCGCGATGGCAAGCGCAGTGATGCTTCGAACGGCGACCCTGCAGTGTCGAAGTGGCGTGCTGACGGAACGTTGCGACATCAGCTTCGCTATCGCAACGGCAAGCGCCTGACCGGCCGCCACTCGGCGACGAACTGACACGACGACGTCCGGCACCCGAGGCGCCGGACGGACACTCCGCTACCGTCGGAGCATGACTCGACGACGATCGAGCAACTTCCTTCATCAGATGAGCAACGCGGTCGCGAACGCGCTGTCGGGACTGATCGCTGCGGTCGCCGCGGCAACGTGGATCGTCGTCGGAGTCGTCACCGGCTTTCCGGTCTGGTGGCAGATCTCGCTCTACAGCTCCACCGCGGTCGTGACGTTCGTGATGGTCTTCGTGATCCAGCACACCCAGAGCCGACAGATCGCCGCGCTGCAGCGAAAGCTCGACGAGCTGATCCGGTCGTCGCATCGTGCGGACAACGCATTGATCTCTGTCGAGGAGGCTCCTGAACCGGAGTTGGAGGAGCTCGCCAACGTGTACAGGGACGAGCGCAACGAAGCCGTCAGCGACTGACGCTCAAACCGGGTGCACCACCGTCGAATGTCGTGCGTACCGCGGGACGAACAACGCGGTGAAGACGACGAGGAGTGACGCGATCACCAGCAACCACGCGAACCCGCTTTCCAACGCGAGGTCGCGGAACGACGACGTCTGAACCGCGCCGACGAATGCGGCGATGCCGAGCACCGTCGCGAAGAACATGGCCGCGCCACGAGATCGCGCCGCGCCACTGATCAACAGACACGTGCCGATCACGATCTCGATGAGACCGAGGAGCGTCGTGTGGGTGAAGCCGAGGACGCTCACGATCGGAGTGCTCAACGGTCCGTCGAACCCACCGCGAGTGATGGCGAGCAGCCCGACGAGCAGCACGAACAGGCCCACGAGCGCGGCAACGACGGCGTCCGGCGCAAAGCTGCGAGTGAACGACGTTCGCACCGCCGCGGTCGCTGCCGGAACCGCCGCGGTCGCTGCCGGAACCGTCGTGACAGCCGGCGCGACGTACTGGGCCTGGGTCGGTTGCACCTGCGTCACGGCGGGAGTTGCCACGACCTGATCTGGCACCGCTTGGCGGATGACCAACGGCTCCGGATCAGCCGGCACGCGCACGGTCGGGGTCACGACGGTCGGCTCGACGAACCGAGGGTCGATCAAGTTCGGGTCGTCGGCGATCGCTTCGTCCGCTTGGTCATCGACCTGTTGGTCGTAGATGTGGTCCGCTCGATCGGACATCTCGTCACCTCCAGTTCTCGTGCCATCGCCGTGTAGAGCTTTCCCAGCGCTCCGGATGTCGTCGCGCTGGGTGAGCCGAGTATTTCCACGACGCCCGCCGAGTAAACCGAACGAGTGTTTCCGTCCCACCCGGGTGGGGCGGCAAACGCTCGGATGCGGGTTGGGTCGTGTGGCGGAGGTGGACGGGAATCGAACCCGCCAGACGAGGATCGCTCGTCTCGGCCGCTTTGAAGGCGGTGGAGCCCACCAGGTGCCCAGACACCTCCGTCAGCGACGTTACCGCACGAACTTCGACCCGGCGCGTTGGGATGCCGTAGGAGCGTCGATAGGTTCCGGCTTGGCTTCCCCCGATTGATGGCGATGGGTGCGTTCGGGGGTGGAGTCACGTGATTCTTTGTTGGGCGGCAAAGGGCGGAAGCGGTACGACGGTCATCGCGTGCGCGTTCGCGTTGGGGGCGCCGCGGAGCCGGGCGACGACGCTCATCGACCTCCGCGGCGATTGCCCGACCGCGCTCGGGATGGACGAGCCGAGCGGTCCCGGCGTCGTCGATTGGTTGGCATCGCCGACGGCGACTGCTGTCGACCTCGATCGACTCGCGATCACGATTCGCGACGAGACGCGGTTGATCCCTCGTGGCGACGGCGATCCGGCCGTCGATCGTTGGTCGCTGCTCGCGAACGCAGTGGGCACCTCGGCGAACGTCTTCATCGACGCGGGCACGGGTTGTCCGCCGGCGGCGTTGCACGACGCAGCCGATCAGTCGCTGCTCATCACACGTCCGTGCTTCCTCGCGATCAGACGCGCCCAGCAGTTGTCGATCCGCCCGACCGGGATCGTGCTCGTCGACGAGCCCGGACGAGCGTTGACGGCCCGTGATGTGGAGCACGCGCTCGGCGTGCCGGTGGTTGCCGAGGTCCGTCTCGATCCGGCCGTGGCCCGAGCCGTCGATGCCGGTCTGCTGATCGCCCGTTTGCCCTCGTCGTTGGTCGGCGCACTCCGGAGAGCCGCATGATCGATGTCATCGCCGAACGTTCGCCGTTGGGTGGGCTCGAGCGATGGCTCGCGGCGAGCGACATCGACGAGGTCATCGTGAACGGCGGCGGCGACGTGTGGATCGAACGGTCAGGGTCGTTGCTCCGCGTCGGCACGATGAGCGCCGACGCGGTGACGACTGCGATCGAGCACATCCTGCGACCGATCGGCCGTCGCCTCGACCGCTCGAATCCGACGGTCGACGCGCGGCTCGCGGACGGGTCGCGCGTGTGCGCCGTCATCGAACCGGTCTCGGTCGACGGACCGTGCGTCACGATTCGGCGCTTCAGCATGCGACCCCTACCGCTGTCCGCGTTCGCGGCCGGTGAAGTGACGGCGTTGCTCGAGACGATCGTCGACGCGAGATGCAACGTGCTGATCAGCGGAGCAACGTCGTCGGGAAAGACCACGCTGCTCAACACGCTCGCCGCGCTCGTGCCGGTCACTGAGCGGATCATCACCCTCGAAGACATCGCCGAACTGCGGCTCGCACACCCGCACGTCGTGCGTCTCGAAACACGGTCGGCGAACGCCGAGGGGATGGGCGAGGTGAGCTTGTCGCGGCTCTTGCGTACGGCGCTGCGCATGCGACCCGACCGGCTCGTCGTCGGCGAAGTCCGAGGTGCTGAAGCGGTGCAACTCGTGCAGGCGATGAACACAGGGCACGACGGGTCGATGTCGACGGTTCACGCGAACTCAGCCGACGATGCAGTGGCCCGGTTGTGCTCGTTGGTGTTGGAGGAGGTGCCAGGTTGGCCGCTCGACGCGATACGCGATCAGGTCCGGCGATCGATCGACGTCGTCGTCCACGTCGGACGGTCGACGGACAACCGACGAGAGGTCGTCGAAGTGTGCGAGTCGAGGGAGGCCGGTGAAACGCGACTTCGCCGACTAACAGAGGGCGCGTCGGTGAGCGCTCCGTTGCGACGGCGGCGCAGATGACGACGATGTTGATCACGTCCACGTTCGTCGCCGTACTCGTCGCGCTGGTGCTCGCACGCGCCGGCACTCGAGTGCGCCGGCCTGGACGCGCCAAGCGTTCGCTCGCCGGTCGGCGCGGGCGGGCCACTGGCGGGCGTCGCGACTACGCCGGCCTTCTTGATTCGATCGCACGGCAGGTTCGCAGCGGAACGAGCCTCGCGGGCGCGCTCGTCGACTCCGTCGGGACGCAATCACCGCTCGATGCGGTCGTCGTACGTCTCGCTCGCGGCGACGCGCTCGTCGAGGCACTGTCGACGTGCGTCGGCACGGCTGATCCAGACCTGGCGCTCACCGTTCATGCGTTGTCCGCGTCTGCTCGCCTCGGCGGACCCGTCGCCGCGACGCTCGACGACGCTGCAGCGGTGCTGCGCGAACGCGCCGCCGCCCGCGCGGAACGCGTCGCCCAGGCATCGCAAGCGCGACTCAGCGCGCGCGTTCTCACCGTCGTGCCACTCGCGTTCGCGGCGTGGACCGGCGTCGTCAGCGACCGGACGCGCGACGTGTACTTCACGAGTGCCGCGGGTGCAGTCTGCGCGTTGTGTGGCCTCATGCTGAACGCAACGGGGTGGATCTGGATGAAGCGGATCATCGGCCCGACATGACTGTGACGTCGACCATCGTCGCGAGTGCATGCGCGTTGATCATCGCGGGTGTCGGTGTGCGATGCCGGCCACGTGCGACCGCACGTCCCAGCGCAGCACGTCCCTGTCCAGCGCGTCGCGGGCACTGGTCGTGGCTCGGTGTCGGACTTGTTGCTGCGGTCGTGTCGCCGATGCTCGGCGTCGTCCTGGCCGTCCTCGGTCCGACCGTGCGCGTCTGGTCTCGTGCCCGCGCCGGGACGCTCGACAAACGCGCCACCTCTCACGACTTTCCGGACGCGTTGGACGTTCTCGTCCTCGCAATCCGCGCCGGTTACCTGCCGGCACAGGCGATCGTCGAGGCCGCAGCGTTCGTGCCGGAACGGCTCCGCACTTCGTTCACCGCCGTCAGAACCGCGATGGACCGCGGCGAACGGCTTGCCGATGCACTCGGCCAGCTCACCGCATCGCTCGGTCCGATTGCCCAGCCGCTCGTCGACACGCTGTCCGCTGCAGAGCGGTACGGGTTACCGCTCGCACCCGTCCTCGAACGATTGTCGTTCGAAGCTCGGCAACAACGCCGTCGCGACGCCGACGCCAACGCCCGCGAGCTTCCCGTGCGATTGGCCGTGCCGTTGGTGCTCTGCACCCTTCCATCGTTCGTGCTGCTGGCAATCGTTCCATTGCTCCTCGGAGCCCTGTCGTCGCTGCGCACTTGAGCGACCCATCCACACAAATGAAACGGGGCTCACCATGAGAAGAACGTGCGCGCGAATGCACGCGTGGTTCATCCGCGGCGCAGATCGAGGTCAGGCCACGACGGAGTACGCGCTCGTGATGCTCGGTGCCGCGGTCATCGCGTTGCTCGTCGTCGCGTGGGCGACCAGTGGCGGCGGCGCCGGCAAGATCGGAAACCTCTTCGACCGGGTGATCGATGCCATCACCAGCAAGTTGTGAGCACGGCGGCGCACGTCCCGGCGACAACGGCCAAGCAACGGTCGAGCTCGCGCTGAGCCTGCCGTTGTTGTGCTTGTTCCTCCTCGCGATCGTGCAACTCGTCGTCATCGTCCGCGATCAGCTCGCAGTCGAGCTCGCCGCGCGAGAGGCGGCGCGCGCCGCGTCGGTCGCCGCGTCACCCAGTGATGCCGCACTCGCCGCAGCGGAACGTTCCGTCGCACTCCGTCCGCTCAACGTCTCGACGGCCTTGTCCGGCGACACCGTGACGGTGACTGTCGGCCACGTGACCGACACCGACATCCCGCTGATCGGTGCGCTGATCCCCGACGTCACCGTCACGGCGACCGTCACCATGGCGCTGGAGCCACCATGAGTCGTACCCTGTGCCGCGATGAACTTGTCGACGAGCACGATCGTGGTTGGCGACGATGCCGTCATCAGCCTGTCGGGCGAGATCGATCTGGCCACGATTCCTTTGTTGCACGACGCGCTCACCAAGGCGCTCGCGCACCACCCGGGGCGCCTCATCATCATCGACCTCGATGGCGTCACAGTGCTCGAGGACACCGGGCTCGGCGTGCTCCTCGGCGCAGCGGGATCAGCGCGTCAAACGGGCGCCGACCTCGTCGTCGTGTGCAACAACATGCGCATACGGGAACGACTCGATCGAACCGGGTTCAGCCGCGCTGTCGAGATACGCGATCGCAGAAGGGAGAACGACCTTGACGCTGGATGAGGTGATGGAGCTTGCCGCGGGCGATCACTACCTGGCTGCGGTCGCAACCTTGCGCGCCGATTCGACGATCCAATCGTCGCTCGTCAACGCCGGCGCGATGGATCATCCGGCCACCGGCGAACGGGTGCTGGCGTTCGTCACGTACGGCCGCGCCAAGTTGCAGAACCTCAGGGCCAGACCGCAGGTCGCAGTCACGTTTCGTTCAGGCTGGGCGTGGGCGACCGTCGAAGGCAGCGCCGAGATCATCGGTCCCGACGACACGCATCCCGGCTTCGACGCCGAGCGACTTCGGGTCGTGCTGCGCGACATCTTCACCAGCGCAGGCGGGACGCACGACGACTGGGACGCCTACGACCGGACGATGATCGCGCAGCGCCGCGCTGCCGTGTTCGTACAGCCGTCGCGGATCTACAGCAACTGACAGCGCGTGATCAGGTCGCGAAGATCTGGCTCTCGTCGGCAAACGCCTTGAACTCCAACGCGTTCCCCGCTGGGTCGTAGAAGAACATCGTCCACTGCTCACCGACCTCGCCGGCGAAGCGGACGTATGGCTCGATCACGAAGTCGGTTCCGGCAGCGCGCAACTTGGCGGAGAGGTCATGGAAGTCGTCGATCGTGAGGATCAGACCGAAGTGCGGTACCGGCACGTCGTGGCCGTCGACTGGGTTGTGCGTCCGAATGGCAGCGGCCGGGGCGAGGTGCGTCACGATCTGATGACCGCGAAAATCCCAGTCGATCCACGTGTCGGAGCGACGGCCCTGCTCGCAGGCAAGCGTTCCGCCGTAGAACGCGGTAGCCGCATCGAGGTCGTCGACAGGCATGGCGAGATGGAATCGGGGTCGCGCAGCGTTCATGGCTCTACGTCCGGAAGTCGGGGTCGTGGCGGCGCAGTTCGCGACGGGCGATCGTCATCTTGTGAACCTCATCGGGACCGTCGGCCAATCGCAAGGTTCGCTGATGGGCGTACATCTGGGCGAGCGGCCAATCATCGCTCAACCCTCCAGCGCCATGGACCTGTATTGCACGGTCGATGACTCGTAGGGCGACGTTCGGCGCGGCCACCTTGATCGCGCTGATCTCGACCGCGGCGGCCTTGTTGCCGACGTTGTCCATCATCCACGCGGTCTTCAACGTGAGCAGACGAACCATCTCGAGGTCGATGCGCGACTCGGCGATCCAATCCATGATGTTGCTGCGCTCGGCGATGCGCTTGCCGAACGTGACCCGGCTCAGCGCCCGCTTGCACAGCAGTTCGAGCGCTCGCTCTGCTGCACCGATCGACCGCATGCAATGGTGGATCCGGCCGGGTCCGAGGCGGGCCTGACTGATGGCGAACCCGTCGCCGTCGTTCGCGATGAGGTTGCTCGCCGGGACACGACAGTCGTCGAAGCGCAGTTCGACGTGACCTTCCTGATCGACGTACCCGAACACGGGAAGGGCCCGAACGACCGTCAGGCCGGGCGTGCCCATCGGGACGAGGATCTGACTCTGCTGTCGATGCGGCGGCGCCGATGGGTTCGTCTTGCCCATCACGATGAAGACCTTGCAGTTCGGATGCATGGCGCCAGTGATCCACCACTTGCGACCGTTCAGCACGTAGTCGTCGCCATCGCGCTCGATGCGCATGGCGATGTTGGTCGCGTCGCTGGACGCGACGTCGGGTTCGGTCATCGCGAACGACGAGCGGATCGTGCCCTCGAGCAACGGTCGTAGCCACATGTCTTTCTGCTCGTGGGTGCCGAACATCGCGAGCACCTCCATGTTCCCGGTGTCCGGGGCGGAGCAGTTGCACGCCTCGCTGGCGATGCTGCTGCGACCCATGATCTCGGCGAGGGGTGCGTATTCGAGGTTCGTCAGCCCAGCACCCCACTCGTCGTCCGGCTGGAAGAGGTTCCACAAACCACGCGACCGGGCTTGTGCCTTCATCTCCTCCATGACGGCCGGATGATGGTGCGGATCCCCACTCGCGACCAGTTGCTCGTGGTAGACGACCTCGTTGGGGTAGACGCATTCGTCCATGAACTCCAACAGCTTCGTCCTGTACTCGTTGCAGCGATCGCTGAAGGCGAAATCCATTCCGCAAACGTAGACCGCAGCGGCTTCAGCGCCCGCGGTCGCCGGAGGTGTCGACCGCATCGCTGGCGCGCAACAATCGCGGTCCCATGAGCTTCGCCATCAGATGATCGCCCGCCGTGACCGGCGCGTACCGCGGCGGGTCGGCCGAAGTCGTGCACGTCGGAAGGCATTCGATGACGG
>DASWRR010000258.1:0-21728 GCA_036403055.1 Ilumatobacteraceae bacterium
CACCGGAGTACTTCGAGCTCTCGAACATCGAACCCGACGGTGTGTCGGTGATGGGCACGCGTTCGTGGTGCGTGCGAAGCCAGACGTGCGTCGTCGTGTACTCCGTCGCCGAACGCGGCGACGTGCTGTCGCGTTCGGACCAGGCGGACGAACACGTCGTGCTCCTCGTTTCGTCGCCGCAGCGTCCCGCAGCCCGAGTAGAGATCGTGGCGGGCGTCGAACGCGAACTGGTCGACGAGGACGCGGTCGTGATCGTGCCACCCGGGTCGAGCGACATCACCGTGACGGAGCCCGGAGTTGTCGGTCGCGTGTTCTCGGTGGGAGCGTCGGATCTCGGCGACGCGGCGCGCAACGCCGGGAACCACTCTGTTCGACATCCTCACGTGGCGCCGTTCGAGCCGTGGCCGGCGAGTCCGACCGGCGATCACCTGCGCGTCTACCGGCTCGCCGAGGTCCCGATCGACCCCTCGAGGTTCGGCACCATCTTCCGGTGCAGCACCATCATGGTCAACGTGATCCCCGCCGACGAGGGCCCGCGAGACCCGGCCAAGTTGTCGCCGCACTTTCACGACGATTTCGAGCAGCTCTCGCTGCAGATCGATGGTGACTACATCCATCACATCCGAGCTCCGTGGACGACGAACCTCGCGGATTGGCGCGAGGACGAGCATCGGTTGTGCACGAGTCCGGCCTTGATCGTGATTCCTCCGCCGACGGTGCACACGAGCCAGGGAGTCGGTGAGCACCGGCATCAACTCATCGACATCTTCTGTCCGCCGCGCGTCGACTTCTCGTCGAGACCCGGGTGGGTCGTGAACCACGACGACTACCCGGAGATGCCGGCGGCGCGCTGACCTGCTGGGAGCGACGTCAGTGCGTGGTGTTGCGCCGTTGACGGCCGTGGCGCTCGGTTGCGAGACGAACGAGCTCGTCGATGAGGTCCGAATACGACAGGCCGCTGGCAATCCACATCTTCGGGTACATCGAGATCGGCGTAAAGCCGGGCATCGTGTTGACCTCGTTGCACAGGAACCCTCGACCGTCCTCCTCGAAGAAGAAATCGACTCGCGCGAGCCCCTCGCACCGCAACACCTTGAACACCTCGATCGCCATCGCCTGAACGGTTTTCGTCTGCTCCGCAGTGAGCGGCGCGGGAACGAGGGTCTGCGAGCCGTCGTGCAAGTACTTGTCCGCGTAGTCGTAGAACTCGGCGCCCGGCACGATCTCGCCGGGAAGACTTGCTCGCGGTTCCAGGTTGCCGAGCACCGCGACCTCGATCTCGCGACCGACGATCGCCTCCTCGACGACGACCCACTCGTCGTACGTCAGCGCAGTCTCGATCGCGTCGCGAACTTCCTCGACCGACTTGGCCTTCGAGACGCCGACCGATGACCCCATGTTCGATGGCTTGACGAACAACGGGAGCCCAAGCTCTTCAGCCAACGTCGCGGGCAGTCCTGGAGTGATCTCGTGAGCGCGGAACGAGCGGTGACGCGCCTGCGGTATCCCGTTCGCGAACAGCACCTGCTTGGCCATTGCCTTGTCCATCGACAACGCAGAACCGAGGACGCCCGATCCGACGTACGGGATGTTGGCCAGCTCGAGCAGTCCTTGAACCGTCCCGTCCTCGCCCATCGGTCCGTGGAGCAACGGGACGACCACGGTGTGCTTCGGGTCGTCGATGACGTCCGCGGGCATGATGGACGTACCGGTCGGGTCGAGGCGGCCGGGGAGTGCAGCGGGACCGGTGGCCAGGGCAGTGCACGCCGCATCGGCGATCGCCCATCCGCCGTCGCGGGCGATGCCGACGGGAGTGATCTCGTACTTCTCGGGATCGGCAGCACGCAGCACGTGCGCCGCTGTGGTGCAGCTGACGTCGTGCTCGGCCGACTGACCACCGAACAACACGATGAGCCTGATTCGATCATCTCTTGCCATGTGAACCCGACGGTACCGTGTGTGCCGATGCGATTCAGGGCAAGCGATGTTGCCGCGGCAACAGGCGGGCGGTTGGTCGGGCCGGACGTCGACATCGACGGCGTCGGTTTCGACACGCGCACGCTTCGCGCCGGGCAGTTGTTCGTGCCGTTGATCGCCGAGCGCGACGGTCACGACTTCCTCGCCGACGCACTGGTCGCACGCGCATCTGCCTACTTGACGTCGCGGCCCGCGACAGGTGGCACCGCGATCGAAGTCGCCGACACGCTGCAGGCGTTGATGGATCTCGCGACCGTGCGTCGTCGATCGTTCGGCGGGAAGGTGATCGGTATCACCGGTTCCGTCGGCAAGACCAGCACGAAGGACATGGCCCTCGCAGCCCTCGGCGCGAGCCGCCGCACAACGGCGAACGAGCGCAGCTTCAACAACGAGCAGGGTCTTCCGACGACGATCCTGAACGCGCCCGAGGACGCGGAGGTGATGATCCTCGAAATGGGGATGCGCGGGTTCCACGAGATCGAGTCGCTGTGCCGAATCGGTGCCCCGCACATCGGTGTCGTGACACGAGTGGCCGAGGCACACAGTGATCGCGTCGGCGGCATCGATGGTGTCGCGCGAGCGAAGGCCGAGCTCGTCGCCGCGTTGCCGCGCGACGGATTTGCAGTGCTCAATGCCGACGACGAACGAGTCCGCAACATGGCCACGGTCACCGTCGCGCGATCGGTCTCGTTCGGTTTCGCCGACGATGCCGAGGTGCGCGTCCACGACGTCGTCCTCGACGAGCTCGCCCGTCCGTCGTTCACCGTCGACTCGCCGTGGGGTTCCGTCGACGTGCAACTGTCGATCAGCGGCCGGCACATGGCCGTGAACGCGGCGGCGGCCTTGGCATGCGTCGGGATCGTCGGTGGCGACCTCGTTGCCGGGGCCGCGGCCCTGTCGACGGTCGGTCTCACGGCGATGCGCATGCAGGTCGACCGGTTGCCGTCGGGTGCCGTGATCCTCAACGATGCGTACAACGCGAACCCGACTTCGATGCGCGCCGCGATCGATGCGCTCGTCGACCTGCCGGCGACGCGTCGAGTTGCGCTGCTCGGTGTGATGGCCGAGATCAGTGACCCGGAAGCCGAGCACATCGCGATCGCAAAGTATGCGCGTGAGCGCGACGTCGAGTTGATCGCGATCGGAACGGGCCTGTACGGCGTCCAGCCTCCCGAGAGCGCAACCGCGGCGTTGGGCACGCTGTCGAGCGGCGACGCGGTGCTCGTCAAGGGAAGCCGCGTCGCGGGGCTCGAGAAGCTCGCCGCGCTGCTGATCGCCGGTTGACGCGCGGCGGACTCGCTGGGAACACGACAGCGTGTGGTGGCGTTGTCGTCCACATGGAAATCGACCAAGCCTTGGAGTTCGCCGGTGCTCACAAGAACGGGGTACTCGCGACGCAGAAACGCGACGGTCGTCCGCAGCTGTCGAACATCACCTACGGAGTACTCGATGGTGTGATCAAGATCTCGATCACCGCGAATCGTGCGAAGTGGTACAACCTCAGCCGCAATCCGCAGGCGTCGTTGTATGTGACGCGCGACGACTTCTGGAGCTACGTCGTGATCGAGGCAGATGCCGAGATGTCGGACGTCGCCACGAAGCCCGACGATCCGGGAGTCGACGAGCTCGTCGAGTACTACAGAGCCATCGCCGGCGAGCACCCGGACTGGGACGACTATCGCAGGGTGATGGTCACTGACAAACGCGTGATCGTTCGCCTGAAGCCGACTCACGCATACGGAATGGTCAACGCCTGACCTGCCAGTGGTTGCAACAGTCAGTGACCTGCGGCAAACGAGATCGGCATCGCCGCTGGACCGAAGATGCCGACGCCTTCCGGCTTCCACAAGATGTCGCCGTCGATCGCCAACTTCGGCATGCGCTGCGCGAGCAACGGCAGCGCTTCCTGCAGCTCGGCACGCGCGAGCGCGGCGCCGAGGCAGTAGTGGATGCCTGAGCCGAACGTCATCTGTGGCTGTCCTGACGGTTCGGATGTGATGTCGAACTCGTCGGGGTCGTTGAACACTGCGCTGTCGCGGTTGGCGTCTGCCAGCGCGACCGCCATGAACGTCCCCGCCGGGAAGACGACGTCGCGGTACTCGATGTCGCAGCTCGCGAAGCGGGCCGTTCCGCGAACCGCGCCGAAGTACCGCATCGCCTCCTCGACTGCACGCGGTGCGAGCTCAGGCCGCTCTGCCAGCAACGCCCATTGGTCCGGATGATCGGCGAACAGGGCGACGGCACAGCCGAGCTGGTTGCGTGTCGTGTCCGTCCCGCCGACGATCACCGCGTTGACCATCATCACGAGCTCATCGTTGTTGAGCTTGTCGCCGGCCTCTTCGGCGGCGATCAAGTCGGTCAACAGATCCTCGGCCGGCTTGCTCCGGCGCTCCGCGATCAGTCCACGGGTGTACTCGCCGAGCTCGTCCTGCGCCTTCATGATGATGTCGAGCTTGGCGACCACATCCTGGGAGAAGATCTCCAAGATGTCGCCCGCCCAGCGACTGAACAACTGCCAATCACCCTTCGGCGCGCCGAGCAGTTCGCAGATGATCGGAATGGGATACGGCTCGCAGATGTCCTTCGTGAAGTCCGCTCGGCCCGCGGCCGCGATCTCGTCGACCAGCCCGCCCATCACCTCGCGCATGAAGGGTCGCAGGCGGTCGGCGGCGCGAGGTGAGAACGCCGACGCGACGAGTCGGCGAAGTCGGAGGTGCACGTCGCCCTCTGCGGACAAGATGCTGACCTGCTGACGTTCGAGGAAGGCGGGATTCGTGATGCCCATCAACTCGGGTATGCGACTGACCGCGCTGTGCCACCGCTTGTCTCGGAGCACCGCTGTGGCGTCCTCGTACCGCAGCACCTCGTAACCGAACGGGTTGCGCACGAGCCAGTGCTCCGGTGACAGCGACGACCGCAGCGCCCGCCGCTCTTCGTAGTTGCCGTCGGAGAGCGTGATCTCCGGAAGGTCGAGGTCGGATGCGAGCGTTGCCATCGGAGGAACGCTACGTGGCGACGAATCAGTTCAGCGCAGCGAGCGGCTCGACGAACGGTGTCCCGAGGAACTCGGCGACGGGTGCATTGGTGACGTTCCCCGCAAAGGTGTTGAGGCCATGTGACAGCGCGGCATCGCGACGACACGCGCCCGAGGGGCCGTACACGGCGACTTCGAGTTGATAGGGGAGCGTCGCGTTCGTGAGGGCGTACGTGCTCGTGTGCGGCACGGCGCCGGGCATGTTGCCGACGCCGTAGTGCAACACACCGTGCAGTTCGTAGACCGGTTCGTTGTGCGTCGTCTCGTGGATCGTCTCGATGCAGCCACCCTGATCGATTGCGACATCGACGATGACTGCACCTGCCTTCATCGTTCGGACCATGTCTTCGGTGACCACGACAGGCGCCCGTCCACCGGCGACGAGCACCGCGCCGATGACGAGATCGGCATCGGCGATGTTGCGTTCGAGTGCTCCTCGGTTCGATGCGAGCGTGACGGTCCTGCCTTTGTTGATCTGGTCGACCCATCGCAGCCGGTCGAGGTTCTTGTCGAAGAGGACGACCTCGGCCTCCATGCCGGCGGCGATCCACGCCGAGTTCCACCCGACGTTGCCGGCGCCGAGCACCATGACCTTCGCCGGCTGGACGCCGGGTGCGCCGCCCATCAACACACCGCGTCCGCCGTTGTGACGCTCGAGGTAGTGCGCGCCGATCTGCGGCGCGAGGCGACCCGCGACCTCGCTCATCGGCGCGAGCAGCGGCAGCGCGCCCGTGTCGACCTGCACCGTCTCGTACGCGAGCGCGGTGCACCCCGAGTCGATCAACGCTTTCGCCACCACCGGGTACGCCGCGAGGTGGAGGTAGGTGAACAGGGTCAGATCCGCACGGAGGAAGCCGAACTCTTCGGCTTTCGGCTCCTTGACCTTGACCACCATGCTCTGCGCCCACGCGTCGGCTGCAGTTGGCACGATCTCGGCGCCGGCCGATCGGTAGTCGGCATCGCTGAAGCTCGCTCCGACGCCGGCCCCGGTCTCGACGAAGACGTCGATGCCGAGCCGTTCGAACTCGCGTACGCCGTCCGGCGTCATCGCCACCCGGTACTCGTTGTTCTTGATCTCCTTGGGGACGCCGACGGTTCGGATAAAGGGTGAGGTCATGGCTGGCATCTTGCGCCGGGCGCGACCGTTGATCAACGGCCAATAGTGCGGCAGGATTCACTGATGGCCAAGCAAAAGGTGGCAGTTGACGTGATCGACCGTCGAATCATCGGCATTCTCGAACGACAGGGTCGGATCAGCTGGCGCGATCTCGCCGAAGCGGTGCACATGGCCTCGAGCTCGGTGGCAGATCGCGTCCGGCGGCTCGAGTCCGGTGGTGTCATTCGCCGCTACCGCGCGGACATCGATCCCGGCGCGCTCGGTCGCGATGTCCGCGCCGTGATCGACGTCAGTCTTCCCGCGGGTGGCGATCCGGCGGCGTTCGAGGCTCGGCTCGCCGAGCGCGATGAGGTGGAACTGGCGCTGTACGTCACGGGTCCGGCCGACTACACGGTGATCGTCGACTGCGTCGGCGCAGAGGGGTTGGACGGGTTCATTCGCTGGTTGAAGGCCGAGGGCGGAGTCGCTCGGACCGAGAGCAAGTTCGTGTTGCGTCCCGTAATCGGATAGGTCAAGATCGGCCACCGATCGCAACGAGGCGTGCGGCACCATGAGCGGCACACAAGGGGATGAGAGACGCATGAAGGCGTTCAAGAACTTCATCAACGGTCAACAGGTCGACGCAGTCGACGGGCGAACGACGGCAGTCGTCAACCCGGCGACCGGCGAGCAGTACGCGACCGCGCCACTGTCCGGCGAGGCCGACATCGACAACGCGATGAAGGCAGCATCGGCAGCCTTCGACACCTGGCGCGACTCGACGCCGAGCGAGCGCTCGCTGGCGCTGTTCCGTTTCGCGGATGCCATCGAATCTCGGGCCGAGGAGCTGATCGCCCTCGAGGTCGAGAACTGCGGCAAGCCGATCCACCTCACGCGCAGCGAGGAGATCCCACCGATGGTGGACCAGGTGCGGTTCTTCGCCACGGCCGCTCGGCATCTCGAGGGCAAGAGCGCCGCCGAGTACATGCGCAACATGACGTCGTTCATCCGGCGCGAGCCGATCGGCGTCTGCGCCCAGGTCGCACCGTGGAACTACCCGATGATGATGGCGGTGTGGAAGTTCGGGCCGGCACTCGCCGCCGGCAACACCGTCGTGCTCAAGCCCAGCGACACGACGCCCGCCAGCACGACGCTGCTCGCGGAGATCGCAGCAGGGTTCTTCCCGGCAGGCGTGTTCAACGTGGTCTGCGGCGACCGCGACACCGGACGAGCGATGGTGTTGCACGACGTGCCGTCGATGGTCAGCGTCACGGGGTCGGTGCGCGCCGGCCAGGAGGTCGCCGCGGCCGCCTCGCAGAGCCTCAAGCGTGTTCATCTCGAGCTCGGCGGCAAGGCACCCGTCGTGGTGTTCGACGACGCCGACATCGCCGCCGCAGCTGAGGGGATCGCGATCGCGGGGTACTTCAATGCCGGGCAGGACTGCACCGCGGCAACCCGCGTGCTCGCCGGACCCGACGTCTACGACGACTTCGTCGCGGCACTCGCCGAGCAGGCCAAGGGAACCCGGACCGGGATGCCCGACGACGAAGACGTGCTGTTCGGCCCGGTCAACAACCCGAACCAACTCGCCCACGTCGGTGGGATGGTCGGTCGAGCGCCCGATCACGCGAACGTCGCAGCCGGCGGGCACGCAGTGGCAGGGAAGGGCTTCTTCTTCGAACCGACGGTCATCGGGGGCCTGCAGCAGAACGACGAGATGATCCAACGCGAGATCTTCGGACCCGTGATCACCGTGCAGAAGTTCGCCGACGAGGACGAGGCCGTCGGCTGGGCCAACGGTGTCGAATACGGGCTGGCGTCCAGCGTCTGGACGAAGGACTTCGGCCGAGCGATGCGAATGGCCAAGCGGCTCGACTTCGGTTGCGTGTGGATCAACACCCACATCCCCCTCGTCGCTGAGATGCCGCACGGCGGGTTCAAGAAGTCGGGCTACGGCAAGGACCTGTCGTCGTACTCGCTCGAGGACTACACCAGGATCAAGCACGTCATGGCCAACCTCGACAGTTGACGTCGAGGTCGACCACCGACCACCGATCACCGATCGGCTAGTGGGCGCCCCATGCGAACGTCTGCTTGACGAGGTCGAGGTAGATGAACGTCTCGGTGGAGATCACGCCGGGGACGGAACGGATCCTGTTGGTGAGGTCGAGCAGGTGACCGTCGTCGCCGACCACGACCTCGCACATGAAATCGAACGACCCCGCTGTCACGACGAGGTAGTCGATGTCACTCATCGCCTGCAGCGTCTTGGCCAAGTCGTTCGTCGGACCTTCGGTGTGCAACCCGATCATCGCCATCCTCCGTAGGCCGAGCGACATCGGGTTGGTCACCGCGACGACCTGGACGACGCCGGCATCGGTCATGCGTTGGACACGCTGTCGCACAGCGGCTTCGGAGAGACCGACGGCCGCGCCGAGGCGCGTGTACGGGATCCGTCCGTCGGCTTGGAGTTGCTCGATGATGGCCCGATCGGTGCCGTCGAGTTGGGTACCTGATCGATCCATTGCTACGGATACTGATGCCTGCGACCCCCTCGCGCAAGGGAATCCGTGGCGCGCAGTGTCGAAACATGCGCTTTCCTTGATCTTTGTGGCTGTCACGTGCAACGGTGTGCACCTAATATGGTGTGCGTTGAGCAGTTGGGGGATGATTTGTGACTGACATGTCCGTGCCGCCGCCCGGCGGCGCCTCGGAGCGCGGCGCGGTGGAACTGACCGACGTCACCAAGCGCTTCGGCACGATGGTCGCCGTCGACCGCCTCAACCTGTTCGTCAAGCCCGGCGAGTTCTTGTCGTTGCTCGGCCCGTCAGGCTGCGGAAAGACCACGACGCTGCGAATGTTGGCCGGGTTCGAGCAGCCCGACGAGGGTTTCATCCGGATCAGCGGCGAGTACGTGCAAGGCATCCCGCCGTACAAGCGCGACGTCAACACCGTCTTCCAGGCATATGCCTTGTTCCCGCACATGACGGTGGCCGAGAACGTTGCGTACGGCCTGCGCCAGAAGCGGGTCCCGAAGTCCGAGGTCGCTAGTCGGGTGAACGAGGCACTCGGCATGGTCAAGATGACGAAGCTCGCCGAGCGTCGCCCGCGCCAGATGTCGGGAGGTCAGCAGCAACGAGTTGCCGTTGCTCGCGCCCTCGTGAACCGACCGAGCGTTCTGTTGCTCGACGAGCCGCTCGGCGCGCTCGACCGCAAGCTGCGCGAGGAGATGCAGATCGAGCTGAAGCTCCTGCAGAGCCAGCTCGGAATAACCTTCGTGTTCGTCACCCACGACCAAGAAGAGGCGATGAGCATGAGCAATCGAATCGCCATCATGCTCGAAGGTCACATCGAGCAGCTCGGCGATCCTGAGACCGTGTACGAACGCCCTGTGTCCGCGTTCGTCGCCGGATTCATCGGCCGCAACAACTTCTGGCGCGGCATCGCAACCGACACGGGGATGATCGCTGACGACGGCACCGTGTTCGTGTGCGAGCGGCCCGAGGAACGGGTCCCCTCCGGCGAGCGAGCGTTGTCAGCTGTACGGCCCGAGAGCTTCAGCCTGTCGTCGACGGACCCTGGCGACGTGTCGAACGTGCTGGCGGGCGAGGTCGCCGGCATCTCCCACTTTGGCGACACGTTGCAGTTCGTCGTCCGCTCGCGCTTCCGTGACGTGATCGTCCTGCTGCCCCGCCTCAAGGCGCCGAGCCTCCTCCCTGGCGACCGGGTGTGGTGCCAGTGGTCGTCGCACGACGTGTACCAGTTCTCCGCGGCGCAAGAAAGCCTGGTGCTCGCCGAGCCAGCGTCAGAAGTAGCCCTCTAGTCACAGCAGACCCTTCCCAAGGAGCCGTCATGTCATCCAACGAAGAACCCGTCAAGATCCTCGCACCGGAGAGCTTCCGCCAGCACCTCAGCCGGCGCTCGCTGTTCCAGCTGGGCGGCGCTGCGGCCGGGTTGGCGATCCTCGCCGCCTGCGGCGACGACACGAAGTCCTCGGACGCCACGTCGGGCGCGACGACGGGCGGGACGACGGCGGGGACGACCGGTGGCACGACTGCGCCCGCCGGTACCGGCAGCGGCTCGGGCGGTGGCAACTCCGTCGGCGACAGTGGCACGGGCCTCGGGCCCGCGACCGGCGACTGGAGCCGCGTCACCAACAAGTCGTCGGGCAACCTCAACATGTACACGTGGGGTGAGTACAACGACCCCGACATCGTGGGTGCGCTGGCCGAGAAGGACCTCAACGTCAAGATGCAGGTCAGCTACTACACCAGCAACGAGGACCTGATCACCAAGCTGCAGGCATCGAAGGGCACCAGCGGGTTCGACATCGTCGTGCCGACTGGCCCGTACATCCCACAGATGGTCCAGAACGGTCTGCTGCAGAAGTTCGACAAGTCGAAGCTGCCCAACATGGTCAACGTCGACCCGCTGTACCTCGGCGAGGCCTGGGACACGACCAACGACTACAGCGTCTGCAAGGACTGGGGTTCGACCGGCTGGTTCTACGACAAGACCAAGATCAAGACCGAGATCAAGACGTGGCCCGACTTCATCAGCGCCTGCATGGGTGAGGCCAGCAAGAACTGCTCGGTGCTCGACACCCCCGGGAACATCGCCGGGATGTACTTCTGGGCCAACGGCATCGACTGGACGACCGAGAAGAAAGAGGATCTCGACGCTGCCGAGAAGTTCCTGGTCGACCAGTTCGCCACGCACATCAAGGCGTTCGACAGCTACCCGTCCGACAAGATCGCCGAAGGCGCGTACGCGCTGTCGATGATGTGGAACGGCGACGCTCGGGCGGCGTACCCCAAGATCTCTGATGCCGGCGGCAACGTCGACGACTGGGTGTGGGGTCTCGGTTCACCTGTCACTGAGCTGTGGATGGACAACTACTGCATCCCGACCGGTGCTCCGAACCCGGATGCCGCGCACGCGTGGATCAACTGGATCCTCATCCCTGAGGTGTCGATCAAGGACCTCGACTACCACGGGTACAACTCCGGCATGAAGAACATGGGCGCGCTACTGAAGGAGCTCAAGCCCGATCTGAAGTACGCCGACATGATCTTCTTCTCCGATGCCCAGGTCAAGACGATGCACACCCAGGTCATCAACAGCGCGCAGGACCGGCTGGTCGACATCTACAACAAGATCAAGGCTGCCGCTGGGGCATGACGACGACGACCACGACGCTGGTGCCCGTCGTCGCGGCGACGGACGCACCGCCTCGCCGCAGGCGGCTGCGGGCACCATCGTTCGCGCTCGCCGTTCCGGCGATCGTGTGGTACGTCTTCTTCTTCGTCCTGCCGATCCTGCTGATCATCTGGTACTCGTTCGGCGTGAAGAACACGGCGTCGGGCGGCGGCGTGCCGGTCAGCATGGGCCACCTGACGCTGCAGAACTATCGGGACGCGTTCAGCCCGACGTTCTTCACGGTGTTCAAGTCGACGTTGAAGATCTCGATCATCGCGACGACGCTGTGCCTCGTCCTCGGGTTCCCGGTCGCGTACTTCCTGGTGTTCAAGATCACCGACCGTTGGAAGACCATCATGCTGGCGCTCGTCGTCGTACCGAGCTTCACCAGTTTTCTCATCCGCACGCTCGCGTGGAGGATCCCACTGGCCGCCAACGGTGAGGTCTCCAAGTTCCTGCAGAACTGGGGGATCATTCACGGGCCGATCAGCATCCTCGACACGAGGACGGCGGTGCAGATCGCGATCGTCTACAACTATCTGGGGTTCATGATCCTGCCGTTGTTCGTGGCGCTCGACCGGATCGACCACCACATGCGCGAGGCCAGCAAGGACCTCGGTGCGAATCGACTGCGCACGTTTCTGCAGGTGACCATGCCGTTGGCCGGACCCGGTGTCGCTGCCGGTGTGATGCTGACGTTCATCCCGATGTGCGGCGACTTCGTGACGGCCACGTTGCTCGGCGGTACGTCGGGCAACATGATCGGCGCGATGGTCGACAGTCAGTTCCACGTCGCCCAGAACTGGCCGCTCGGATCGGCGATGGCAGTGATGATGATCGGCGCCGTGCTGCTCGTGCTCGTCGTCGGGAGCATCGTCGTGTTCGGCGCCCAGTGGTTCCTGCGTCGTCGCCGCCACATCGACATCGCGGTGGCCCAATGACCGCGATCGCTCCGCAGATGAAGACGAACCGCGCGCCGCGCGACGGCGCCAAGATCATCATGGCGATCTGGTCGACGATCGTGCTGACGTTCCTGTTCATTCCGATCCTGCTCGTCATCCGCCACTCGTTCAACGGCGGTGGGTCGCTGATCGTCTGGGCGCACCGGTATTCGACGAGATGGTGGGGCAAGCTCTTCAACGTCCACCGCACGTGGAATGCGATCCTCGTCTTCGCCGCCATCGTCGTCGGCATCTGGTTGGTCGCCCGACTGTCCGGGTCGCGAACGATCCGCCGCTGGGCGATCCCTCTCGGCGTGATCGCCGGCATCATCGTCAACGGCGTGCGCACGAACTGGTACACCGACGTGTTCAACGAGGCCGGTCTCGGGTCGGCGTTGCGCAACTCGTTCACCGCTGCGGTCGGTGGCACGGCGATCGCCGTCATCGTCGGCGGGCTGGCCGGCGTCGCCCTGGCTCGGCGCACGGGCACCTGGTCGAAGCCGTTCATCTTCGTGATCTTCCTGATCCTGGTGACGCCCGAGATCATGGATGCGATCGCGCTGCTCGGATGGTTCGTGCGCGTCGGCAACGTGACGGTCGGAGGTCATCATCCTCTCCCGTTCAACAACAACGTCGGCCCGATCAACAGCGGCATCCTGCGGCTGTGGGTGGGAGAGTCGTTGTACACCTCGGCGCTCGTGACGTTGATCGTCCGCGCTCGGCTCGCGGGACTCGACGAGTCGTTGGAAGAAGCGGCGGCGGACCTCGGCGCACCTCCCGCGCGCGCGTTCCGCCAGATCACGCTGCCGATCATCTCGTCCGCGCTGATCGCCGGTGGATTGCTGTCCTTCACGCTGTGCCTCGACAACACGATCATCGCGAACTCGGTGTCCACCGCAGGGTCGTCGACGTTCCCGGTGTACGTCATCGGTACCGCCAAGAGCACCACCAAGCCGTTCGTCGGGGCGGCGGCCGTCGTGCTGTTCGGCGTCACGGTGATGGCACTCGGGTTCGTGTATTCCGTGCTGCGACGCTCTGGCGACTCGTCGTCGAAGATCGCGTCGGCCCTCGCTGGCGGCTGATTCAGCGTCTTGAGAGTCGTCGTCGTCGGAGCTGGGCTCGCGGGTCTCACCGCCACGCGCCGACTGATCGATCGCGGCGCCGACGTGACGCTGATCGAAGCAGGCGCTCGCCTCGGTGGGCGAGCCCGAACCGTGCGCGCACCGTTCATCGACGGCCAGCACGTCGAGAGCGGCGCCGAGTGGATCGACACTCATCATCACCGGATGCGTGAGCTCCTCGCGCGTCACGGCATGGAGCTCGAGGGAGAGGGTCAGCAGTGGACGACGATTCGTCGTTGGCTGCACCGCGACGGTCGACTCCACAGTCCCGCGGAACTGGGCGACGGAGCACGGCGCGAGCTCGCACGGTTCGAGGCGATCGTCCACGACGCGGCGACGATGATCGACGATCCAGCGCAGCCGCAGCAATCGACGTCAGCGCATCAGCTCGACGCCCGTTCGCTCGCCGATGTCGCGCAGGAGGCGGGACTCGACGACGTCGCACTCCTGTTCCAGCGGCGCGACAGCCAGGGCGAGTTCGCCGCCGAGCCGGTCGAGGTCTCGTTGTTGTTCGTGGCACAACAGCGGGCGGTCAGCGCGGCCGCCGGTAGCGGCGAAACGATTCGCGCACATCGTGTCGCCGGCGGTCTCGACACGTTGATCGGCCGAATGGCCGCAGGCATCGCCGATGCGATCTCGATCAACGAGTCGTTGCTCTCGGTGGGCCACGACGGTTCGTCAGCCGTCGTCACGACATCGCGCCGCACTCTCCGCGCCGATCACGTCGTGCTGGCGTGCTCGCTCGTCGCCGTCCGCGCCGTCGAGTTCGATCCTCCGCTTCCGAGTGCCCTCGATCGTGCCATTCGCGAGCTGGGATACGGGACGGTGACGAAGACCGCGGTTCAGTTCGCGCAACGGCAATGGCCGGAGGGCTACGCGACCACTGACGGCGTGTCACAACGGATCTATGAACCGACGGCCGAACAAGGCGGTACTGCCGGTGCGCTCATGTCGTACGCCGGAGGTGACGGCGGGCGCCGCCTCGCCGAGATGACGGAGCTCGAACGACTGGGCATCATCGAGTCCGACATGCGGCGTGTCCACCAGATCACCACGGAGTCGACGGGTGGCTTCTCGAGGGCGTGGTCGGCCGAGCCGAGATACGGCGGCAGCTACGCGGCGTACGGGCCGGGCCAGGTGACCGCGTTCTGGGACGTGTTGCGGCGTCCGTGCGGGCGGATCTGGCTGTGCGGCGAGCACGTCGCGACGTGGACGGGATACCTCGAAGGCGCGGTCGAGAGTGGCGAGCGAGTTGCTGATGGTATTCACGCGGCGGGCTAGCCTCGCGATGCATGCCCCCAAGTAAGCAGGCCTCGTCGAAGTCGTCACGACGCGACGGGCCACCCCGGATTGCAATCGGTCCTGACCCCGAGGGCGGCCAACATTGGCTGAGGGGCGCAATCACTGCCGGAGGCGGGCAGATCGTGGACGTGGGCGACGCCCAGGCCCTCATGTGGACGGTGCCGCGCGAGGCACTCGAGCTCGAAGCTGTCCTCGAAGCGAACGAACAGATCGAGTGGGTCCAGCTCCCCTACGCGGGCATCGAGCCGTTCGTCCACCTCGTGCAGGACGATCGAACGTGGACGTGCGGGAAGGGCATCTTCGCCGAGCCGGTCGCCGAGCTCGCCCTCACGCTCGCGCTCGCGGGGATGCGCGGTCTCGGTACGTACATCAAGTCGACGACATGGCTGGGGGAGTCCGGCCGCAACCTCATCGGCGGGAAGGTCAGCATCCTCGGTGGCGGCGGAATCGCGTGCGCGCTCGTGCGAATGCTGAAGCCGTTCGACTGCCACGTCACTGTCGTTCGCAACCGCATCGAGGAGATGGAAGCCGTCGACGAAGTCCTCGCTGCCGAGCGCTATGTGGACGCACTCGCCGGTGCCGACCTCGTCGTACTCGCGCTGCCGCTGACCGCCGAGACCGAGGAGATGATCTCGCTCACCGAGCTCGAGATGATGGAGAGCCACGCGTGGATCGTCAACGTCGCCCGTGGCAAGCACATCGTCACGGATGATCTCGTTTGGGCCCTGCAGAACGGCGTGATCGGCGGCGCCGGGCTCGACGTGACGCACCCGGAGCCGTTGCCCGACGACCATCCGTTGTGGACGCTCCCGAACTGCATCATCACACCGCACGTCGGGGCGACGCTCGAGATGGAGGAGCCGCTGCTGGCGGATCGGATCACCACCAACGTCCGCCGATTCGGCAAGGAGAAATCGCTGCAGGGCGCTGTGTATCCAGACCTCGGGTACTGACGTGGATGATCTGGATGCGACCGCACTCGTCGGGTTGCTCGCCGACCCTCATCGCCGCCGCGTTGTTGCCGCAGTCGAGCTGGGTGCCTTTCACGTCGACGAGATCGCTGCGGCCACTGGCCTCAGCTCCACGCAGGTGGCCAAGGCCTTGGGCAAGCTCGTCGAGGGCGGTCTCGTGATCGCCGGCGAGGACGGTCTTCGCGTCGCTGGCGACTCGTTCCAAGACGCGGCGCGCCGGGCCAACACCCGGCCGTCCTCGAACGAGTTCGCCGACGTGCCGGACGAGGCGCGAAAGGTGCTTCGCGCGTTCGTCGTCGATGGCCGTCTCCAGTCGATCCCGGTCGCTGCCGCGAAGCGCACGGTCGTGCTCGACTGGTTGGCTCAGGACTTCGAACCCGGCAAGACCTACAGCGAGCAGATGGTCAACCTGATCCTCGGCAAACGGCACGCGGACACGGCGGCACTCCGGCGTCATCTCGTCGACGCCGGGTTTCTCGATCGGGCCGAAGGGCAGTACTGGCGCAGCGGAGGTACGGTCGAACCGTGACCCATTACGAGGTACTGGGAGTCCGCCGGAACGCCTCGACATCAGAGATCCGAGCAGCCTTCCGAACTCTCGCCAGGGCGCATCACCCCGACACCAGCGATGCCGGATCCGGCGAGTCGTTGGCGCCGATCAACGAGGCCTGGCGAATCCTCGGCGACCCCGTACTCCGCCGCGCGTACGACCGCTCGCTGGACGATTCGACGGAACCGGCAACGAACGCGCCGCATCGAGATCCGTCGCCGGTGTACGTCGTGGCACCGCCGGAGTCGAGCTTTCCGTGGCGGTTCCTCGCGGGCATGACGGTGGTCGGCATTGCGATCGTGCTCTTCGGCGTGTTCACGTATCAACCGTCGAAGCCGCCACCCCCCGACAACCTGTTGCAAGCCGGATCGTGCGTCATCATCGAGGAGAACGGCGACGCGTCGGAGGTCAACTGCGACACCGACCACGACGGGGTTGTGCAGAGCCTCGTGACGACGGCCGACCAGTGCCCGGTCGAGCTCGAACCGCACCGCGACCGCCAGGGTCTCGGCCTCGTGTGCATCCGTTTCGACGTCTGAACAATCGCCGCCACTGGTAGTCTTTCGGCGCTGTAGGGGCGTATAGCTCAGTTGGTTAGAGTACGTCGTTCACACCGACGGGGTCCACGGTTCGAGTCCGTGTACGCCCACCACAGCGGTCGAGGATCACCCGAGCGGAGCAAAGCCGGGACGCGGGTCGTGCCTCGGTTACGTTATGAGTGATGACCCGACTGTGTGAACGCCCTGGATGTTCTCGAGTCGCCGAGATGACGTACGGATTCGATGCCGATCACCTCATGGTGTGGATCGACGCGTACGAACGTGTCAACACCGATCGTTCCGGCGTGCTGTGCCGCCGCCATGCCGATGCGATGGTGGTGCCGCTCGGTTGGATGCTCGACGATCGCAGGGATCCCGTGCCGAGGTTGTTCAAAGCGCCCGCTCAGCCGACGACATCCGCACCGCGTCACCGGCGGGTCGCGCGTCACCACGGCGACGACACGGAGCAGCTCGAGCTTGCCGCCGGCGTCGTCGTGACCGACATCGACGAGGTGATCGATGCCGTCGCCGAGGCGCCTCCCGGCGTCGATGATCGCGGCAATCGGATCGACGCCGAAGTGATGCCGTGGAAGCCGATGTTCGATCAGACAGACGATCTCGACGGTCTTCTCGAGGCTCGCGGTCCGTTGCTGGCACGGGCCTTCGGCGGCAGAGACCGGCCGCGCTCCGGCAAATAATCCGGAATGGATGTCACCGCGTCGCTCGAAGCGCCGTGCCCCGCGTCTCGATTGTTCGAGCTCGTCGACGACCTGTCGACGTATCCGGAGTGGAACGGACTGGTGCACAGCGCCGAACGCGAACTCGGCAACGACGGTGTCTGGGACGTCGAGCTGCGCGCCCGGCTCGGACCGTTGGCCCGTAGCAAACGCCTGCGGATGGTGCGAACGCAGCGTGATGTTGAAACATGTTCGGTCACTTTCGAACGCGACCAGGCCGACGGCAAGAACCATTCACCGTGGGTGCTGCGCGCCACGATCGTCGAGCGCGACGGGGTGAGCACGTTGACGATGGACCTCCACTACGGCGGCTCGTTGTGGACCGGCGGCGCGCTCGAGCGAGTGCTGGCCGAGCAGATCACGTCGGGTCGAGAGCGCCTGCTGCACCTCGTGGCGACCAAGCACTGAACCGACCGTCGTCGCGTCGCTCCAACGTCAACGGCACACCGAAGCAATCGCTGAGGTTCGCGGAGGTCAACACTTCGTCGATCGGCCCGGACACGACCACCTTGCCATCGCGGAGCATCAGCACGTGCGTCATGCCCGGCGGAACCTCGTCGAGGTGATGCGTCACGAGCACGAGCGGTTGCCCGGTGGGATCGGTCGTCAGCTCGGCGAGCGCTGTCACGAGTTGCTCGCGGCCACCGAGATCGAGACGTGCACTCGGCTCGTCGAGCAGGAGCAGCGCGGGATCGTTCATCAGTGTTCGCGCCAGCAGGACGCGCTGCTGCTCGCCCGACGACGTCGTCGACATCGGACGCTCGGCCAACCAGGCGACGCGCATGCGATCGAGGCAGTCGAGCGCGCGCTGTTCGTCGGCCGCGTCATAGCGATGCCACCACGGTTCCAGCGCCGCGTACTTTGCGGTCATCACGACGTGGAGACACCGAAGTTCGCCCCGTAGTTGCATCGCAAGCGACGGGGACATGTACCCGATCCGGCGACGCAGCACGCGCACGTCCGTCCGCCCGAGCTCCTCGCCGAGCACATGGACCTCGCCGGTCGACGGATGTTCGTACATCGCTGCGATCTTCAACAGCGTCGTCTTTCCCGAGCCGTTCGTGCCGAGCACGACCCACCGCTCGTCGGCACACACGTTCCAGGACAACGGCGCGAGGATCGTTCGATCGTCACGAACGAAACTGACGTCGACGAGTCGCAGGGTCGCTGACGAGGGGCTTCGTGACATGGAGATGTGACGATATCGCCACGGAGAGTAAGAGATGACGGTGCGAACAGAGAAAGCGCTGGTACCCTCGCATCCGGGATGCGTCGGATTCTGGTGATCGTGTCAGTGGTGTGCTTTTTTGCACCACTCTCATTGACCACGGTCGGACGCGCCGACGACACCGAAGCGCAGAAGGCCGCGAAAGAGATCGCCGATGCCAGGGAGCGGGCGAATGCCGCGGCCGACGCCTTCTTCGCGTCCGAATCGCGCATCGACCAGCTCGATTTGCAACAGACACAGTTGCAGTCGGAGATCACCGCCCTCGAAGGCGATGTCAAGGCGCTGCAGTTGTCTGTCGAGAACGTCGCGATCGGGCGGTACACCCGGTCCGGCAGCACCGGCGTCCCGTTGCTGACGGGATTCCAATCTCCTGAGGATCAGGTCAAGATCGATGCGCTGCTCGAAGTGATCTACGACTCGTCGGCCAACGACTTCGACCGGCTGGACGCGCTCAACGCCGACCTCGCCGACAAGCGCTCGAAGCTGGCGGACAAGAAGGACGAGGCGGTCAAGGAGCGGGCCAACCTCGCCAAGCTCAAGGACGCGGCGACGGCCGAGGTCCAACGCTTGAAAGATGTCGAGGCGGATCGATTGCAGAACGAGGCGGTGCGCACTGCGCTGATCGCCGAACAAGCCCGGCGCAAACGCGACGCCGACCGCAAGACGCTGCTCAACGCGCCGGCTGCGACGTTGCCGGCTCCCGTCGACTCCGCGACCGTCGTGCCGGTCGCGAAGGCGGTCGACGACAACGGCAGCGACTCCGAGAGCCCGATCGACAGCGGTGTCGCGACGCGTCCGTCGTTGCCGACGGGCGGCGGCGGCCAGACCGGCGGCGGTGGCAACGGAAACTTCCCCGGCGGTGGCAACGACTACGGCACATGGCCGGGTTGGACCTGCCCGACCGGCAGCGCGCCTGCACCCTTCGCCGACACGTGGGGTGCTCCACGAAGTGGTGGCCGGCGACACCAGGGCGTCGACATGATCGGTCAGCGCGGCATCCCCGTCCTCGCAGTCGTCGATGGTGTCGCCGAGCCCAAGACCAACGAACTGGGCGGAACGACGATCTGGCTCAGCGGCGTCGACGGCCACAAGTACTACTACGCGCACCTCGACCGCTACGGCCAGCTCGGTGCAGTCACCGCGGGGACGACCATCGGGTTCCTCGGGCAGACCGGCAACGCCCAGTTCAGCATCCCGCACCTTCACTTCGAGGTGCACCCGTTCGGGGGACCGGCGGTCAACCCGTACCCCACGGTGGCGGCCCACTGCCCATCGCTCGGCTGATGCCGGATGAGTTCGCGGACGACGACCTACCGCGGCGCCTTCGCGCGATTCTCGGCGCCGCCGACGTCAGTGAACTGACCAGGCTGTCGGGCGGCGCGTCGCGCGAAACCTGGCGATTCACCGCCGACACGCAACCGTTGGTGCTGCAGCGCCAACGCGCCGGTGACGAGCGCGACATGGCCGTCGAGATCGCCGCCGTGCGCGCCGCGTTCGAGGCAGGTGTGCCCGCTGCCCGCGTCGTCGCCGCGTCGACGGACCCGACTCGGCTCGGTGCCGCCTTCGTCGTGACGACGAACGTTGCCGGCGAGACCACGCCGCGCAAGATCCTGCGCGACGAGCAGTTCACGAAGGCGCGCAAGATGCTTCCGGCGCAGCTCGCGGACGCGCTCGTGCGAATCCACGCGATTGACCCCGCAGTCATTCCGGGACTCGCACAGACCGATCAGATCGAGCACTACCGCGAAGCGCTCGACACACTCGGCCAGCCGCATCCCGCGTTCGAGCTGGCGTTGCGGTGGCTCGACGCGAATCGGCCGGCGACGACGGTCGACAAGGTCGTGCACGGCGACTTCCGTCTCGGCAACGTGGTCGTCGACGCCGACGGCCTTCGAGCGGTGCTCGATTGGGAGCTCGTCCATCTCGGCGATCCGATGGAGGATCTCGGTTGGATGTGCGTGAAGTCGTGGCGCTTCTCGTCACCGAAGCCCGCCGCCGGTGTCGGTGAGTACGAGGAGCTCTTCGAGGCCTACGAGACCGCCGGCGGTTGCGGTGTCGATCGCGCCGCGGTGCACTGGTGGGAGGTGCTCGGCACCTTGAAGTGGGGGATCATGTGCATCATGCAAGCCAACGCACACCTCACCGGCGTCACACGAAGTCACGAGCTCGCTGCGATCGGTCGACGGGTCTGCGAGAACGAACACGACCTCTTCCTTGCCTTGGAAGGACATTGGTGACGCCGCACGACGCCCCGTCTGCAGCGGAGCTGATCGAGTCCGTGCGCGAGTGGTTGGAGACCGACGTCATCAGCTCGACCGAAGGGCGACTGCAGTTTCACGCTCGTGTCGCGGTCAACGCCCTGGCGATCGTCGAGAGGGAGCTCTCGCTCGGTGCGGCGCATCGCGATGCACATCTTCGCCGTCTCGACGCGCTCGGTGTCGCGGACGATTCCGAGCTTGCGGCGGCGATCAGATCGGGCGAGCTGGACCACCGGATCGACGAGGTCCGTGCACTCGTGTGGGAGGCCGTGCGCGACAAGTTGGCAGTCGCGAACCCGAAGTACCTCGCGTCACCGTGACGGCGAGATCGACACCGGCTGCCCCGCGGCCAGCTGTCCACACGCTGCATCGATGTCGGTGCCGCGGTTTCGACGAACGGTTGCGTTGACGCCGAGTTGCTCGAGCGCGTCGCGGAACTCGTGGACGCGCTGCAACGGAGATCCGACGGTTGGATAGCCCGGGGTCGGATTGAGAGGGATCAGGTTGACGTGCGCGGGCAGCGCGAAGCGCCGGCACAGCGCGGCGAGCTCGGCGGCATCACTTGGTCGGTCGTTGACGCCGTCGATCATCGCCCACTCGAAGCTCAGTCGGCGACCCTTCACCGCGAGGTAGTCGGTGCACGCGCTCATGAGGGCGTCGATCGGATAGCGCTTGTTGATCGGGACCAACTCATCGCGAAGCCGATCGTTCGCGGCGTGCAGTGACACAGCAAGGTTCACCGGCAATGGTCGTTCGGTCAAACGGCGAATCCCGG
>DASWRR010000259.1:0-6244 GCA_036403055.1 Ilumatobacteraceae bacterium
GCGTGTTCCGCTACGGCAGAGAAGTCATCATCGAGACGCAGGAGTACGGCAGCCTGTCGGATACCGACAAGCAGAAGGTGTTCGACGACTCGTACACGGCGCTGCTGGCTGCCTACAACCGAGTCCGAGCGCTGCAGTAGTCACCCCGTAGGAGCCAGGTCTCCGGCAACGGTGAAGACGAGCGTCTGCCCGGGACAGCCCCTCTCGGCTCCCTGATCGACCACCTCGCCGACATGGGGCACGTACCCCGCCTCGGGGACCACCGACGTCAACGCTCCGCCGATCTGTTGCGGAACCGCGATCCCGCTCACGGTTTGACTGCCCGAGAGCGTCAGGTCGATCGTGTTCGTGATGTTGCGGACGAAGCGGGTCCCTTTGCTGCCCGTGCATGCGACGGACCGCGTGCTGGTGGACAAGAATCGCCCACCGACCGCTGGAATCGTCGTGAGGCCCGCGTCCGTGACGGTACCCGGAGCAAACGTCCGCAGCGAGAACGTGCACCCATCGACGAGGCAATCGACCGCGAAGTTGAACGTTGGCATCGGGCCGGTGAACGATGATGAACTGTTCGGATCGGCAGGGATGATGTCGACCGACGACGTCGCGGCGACCGACGTCAGATGGATCGTCGTGACAGCAGGGACTGTGGTGGTGGGGAGCTGCGTCGTCGTCGTCCCGATCGAGACGACGGGCGGGGCGAGCTGCGGGGGTTTGGAGACCGATGCATCTGATGTGATGGGATCGGCGAGGGAATTCGTCGTCGTCGGCTCGGTCGCTGTTCCGGAACCGCCGCTTCTCGACACGGCCACGACCGCACCGATCACGAGGAGCGCCGCGACCACTGCACCGACGATCGCCGCGATGGGCAGCGATATGCGGTGGAGGCGCGGGCTGGCCGCATCGTCAGCACGCTTCGACCTCGCCTTCGGTACCCGTCGTCCCGTGACGGCCGCCCGCTCGCGTGGCAGCAACCGTTGCGGATCCTCGACCTTGCGGAAGTACTGAGTCATCGCTGCACCATCCGATCTGCGACGAGCGGCAGCGGGAGCGAACCCGTCCTGGCGCGCCGGAGCGACGCGACATCATCCGCGTTCCCGATGACCTCCAACTGGGGGAGGACCATGTCGATGATCTCGTCGAAGTGCTGGCCCGCGGAGATGGGTCCGGATCGCCGTTCGAGCCGTAGGGAACGCCCAAGCGCGTACAAGTCCGAGCCACGAAAGGCGGCCCGGTCGACGTACCACCCGTATCGGTCGAGTGCGGGCACGAGTGTCATGTCGACGAACCACTCTCGAAGTGATCTCGCTGGCACCTCTTCGACGATCCGCACGCTCGCGACGGCGAACGCCACCGCGGCGGCCAACTGATCGCCCGACGCGTATTCGCCGCAGAGCTCGAGCCGTCCCGGACGTGGTCGCACGATGAGACCCGGCGACGTCGGGCAGTCGAGCAGCAGCATCATCACAGGAGCGAAGATCCGCGCCCACGTGCGCGACAGACGGTCGTCTCGACGAGGGTTCCACGACACGCTGATATGGGTCGAATAGCCAGTCAGCTCATGGTCGGCTGCGCACGCCTGACGCAAGGCGCGCTGTGCCTCAGCAGCAACCGTCACGGCGCGGCAGACGAAGCCAGGTGTGAGGTCGATCGGTTCCGTGGCGATCTCTGCTTCGAATCGATCCGCTGTGATCACGCCGAATGGGAGCCGCACCGCGAGCGGATCGACAGGGTCGACCCTCGGCTGACCGGGCAGGAGATGCGGCAGCACGCGGCGAAAGTCGACGACGGTGCCGCCCTGACGAATCTCGAACTCGTGCTCGATCCCAACACGCGGTCGCCGGCCGCGTTGCGCGTGGCGCACAGTTCTCGGCACGGTCCGCAGCGAACGCCTTGGCGGCGTCGACGCAACACTGCGGAGCTCGGCATCGAGCGCACCGGAGTCGAACCGGGCGAGCCAAGGGCGGTACTCGTGCCCTGGCAGGCACACCACGAACGAGGCGGCATCCACCATCACACGCACCACGCACACGTCCCACGTGATGACCTCGGGGACGACGCTGATGGATCCGCGACTTCGCGCCTGAGTCCCCAACTCGTCCGACACGCCCGCACCCTTCTGTCGAGACAGAAGCGAACGGTCTGCGACATTCGCAATGTTAGTCTGTGGCCCGAGCTGAGGAGCTGGTCGATGGGCGAGAAGGGAATCGGGGGAGCGGTCGAGATGGCTGCGAACATGCCCGGTGCGAACAGTGTGATCGAAAAGACCACGACATCGGTCGTGACCTCGGTGACCGGCGTCGGTGCCGACTTGATGACGACGGTTCAGGAGAAGGCCATCGGTGCGGTGGCCGACGAGGCGATCGAAGCCGCGCGTAAGCGGATGTCGGGTGAAGAGGCCTCCGCCGCGACGGAAAGCACTCCCGAAGAGCCGCGGTAGCCAACGGCTGAACGGCGACAGGGTTCAGGCCGGGTCGTCGATGTGGTGGCCTGTTTCGAGCAGTGTCTTGAGTGAGGAGATCACTGCCGGCCAGCCGCTGCTGACCATTCGAATCATCGTGCTGTCCATCGGGAAGTCGTCGTGGATGACGGTGAGCTTGCACTTGCCGTCGAGGTCCTCGATCTCGAATGTCGCCTTGGAGCGTTGCTTCCGTGTCTCCTCGGCGAGGACAGCGATCGTTCCCGCGTCGATCCCGACGTGCTCCGCGAACTCAGGCGTCATGGTGTGCCAGGTGTAGGAAAGCCGGGTGAACGGATCGGCCACGATGACGACCTGTGCCGGGTCATCGAGGACGACGCCTTTGTGTTTCCAGATCATCTGTGAGCCCGGCTTCCAATCGGTGACGAACTCCATGTCCCAATAGCGTTTCGTGAACGCCGGGTTGGTCAACGCGTTCCACAACTGCTCGGGCCTGGTCTTGATGTATGTCGTGTAGACGAACGACTGCGTCTGCGTCGTTGCGTCGGTGGTGGTGGTCATGTCGGTGAGCTCCAGTGCGTCTTTGAGGTCGGCGAGGGCGCGGACCCGTTCTTGGTGGTACTGCCCAATCCAGCGATCGGCGACCTGATGGATGGGGGCGGCGTTGAGGTAGTGGAGACGCTCGCGTCCGCGGCGGACGACGACGACGAGGTTCGCCGCCTCGAGGATCTCCAGATGTCTGGTGACCGATTGTCGGGTCATGTCCATGCCGGCACACAGGTCGTTGAGGTTTTGCCCGTTGTGTGCGTTGAGGCTGTCGAGGAGCCGACGGCGGCCCGAATCGGCCAGTGCTTTGAAGATGTCGTCGATCGGATGGTCCATCGTTGCGAGCAGTGTTGCAGAGGCAGTGTCGGTGAGGACGACTCCCGCATCAGTCGAAACGAGACATCTTCACATCGTGCGGGAACGGGCGGGCCGAACCGGACTCGAGCCCGTCCTTGAGGCTCAGTAGATAGGAGCCCCACTTGGACGAACAGTGGCCCATGAACTCGACCGGCTCACGCCAGCCGGCGTGTGTGAAGTTGAGTATTGTCTCGCCTTCCACGTCACTGATGTCGAACGAGATGATCGTGTCGATCCACTCAGCGGGTCCGTCGATGCATCTCCACGCGACGCGGCGATCGGTGTCCAATTCGACGACTTCCATCGTCATGAACCCCTTCTCGCCGAAGTGAAACGACAGCTTGTCGCCGACCGCCGACTCGCCGCGGGTGTCCGTCGTCCACCACTGCCGGAGACCGTCGGTTGTCGCGATCTGCTCGTAGACGGTGTGAGGCGGGGCCTCGACTCCGATGCGATGTCTGATGTCGTACATGTGTTGCGCTCCTGAGCTATATGCAGCCGGGTGACTGCATGTCTCCCATTATGCAGTCTTTTGACTGCATGTCAAGAGGCGCCCGTCGTTCGCGCGGTGGATCACGCGGCGCTACGGTCGATCAGGCTTTAGCGTCCTGACCATTCGGTTACCACCGACCACGGTCGAGTTTCGAAGGTGTACATAGCATTCTCACGTTTATGACCTGGGACGTTCTCGACCGTTCTGGCCTGATCAACAGCACAGCAGCATGTCCGACAGCGCACCAACCGCTGTCGTGGACGTCAGCTGCTGGCTTGCCAGCTGCGGTACAGGCGGACGAGGTCGTCGACCACTTCGTTGCTCAATTCTTCGGGCTCGGCATGGCCGAGGGCATCGATCGTGACTCGCAACTGGCTCAGGTACTCGGAGCAGTGCGGGCATGCGGCGAGGTGCTCCTCGAGACGTTCGGCATCGGCAGGCGTGAGGTGACCGTCGAGGTAATCGGCCATCAGCGCGACGGCTTGGCGACAGACGAGGGATCGGCGGCGTCGGAAGAATCGCATGGTCACACCGTCCTCATCTCTGCCGTCAGCAGGTGCCGAAGTTGCGCTCGACCGCGATGGAGCAGCACTCGTTGATTCGCTTCGCTGACCCCGACGAGCGTCGCAACGTCATCGGCACGCAAGCCTTCGAGATCTCGCAGGACGACGACCTGACGCTGGTTCGCCGGCAGCTGCGGGAGAAGTTGTTGGACGCGAGCGGCGAGGCGTTCGGCCACGACCCGGTCGTCAGCGCGATCTGCCCACGGCTCCGGTGGTGTCACCCACGCACCTGACTTATCGAAGCGCTCGTCAACGTTCTCCTCTGGTCGGCCGGCGCGCTGTTCACGCCCGGCAGCCGACCTCGCACGGTTCAGCAAGATGTGGAACAACCACGTCTTCAACGACGACCGTCCCTCGAACCGCTCGACACCACGAACGACGGCGAGCCAGGTGTCTTGGGTGACTTCCTCGGCCACTGCGCGGCTGCCGGCAGTGAACTCTGCGAGGCGCAGCATGCGTTGCTGATATCGCTCGATCAACGTCACGAACGCCGACTCGTCGCCGGCGCGAAGCCGGTCGACGAGGTCGGCGTCGTCGTCGACGCGCGGAGACGGTAGGCCGCTCAACGCGATCCGAACCGGCCGAGCATCGGAAGACGATTCATAGGGATCGCGAGCACACGACGTGCTGATGCTCGGTTCTGCGCACGACGCCCTCCGTTCCCTCGTTCGTTCTATCCGGTTTCGCGCTGCAACGACCATCGCCACTGCACAGTCACGGGCAACGGGCACCGCGTTACAACAAATGTTCGCGACAGGTTCGTTGTAACGCGGCCGGTGCTGGCACGCACGGTTACGTGTCGGCGATTCCACGTTGGACCGCCCACCGATTGACACCTACCGACTGAAAGAGAGCTCAGATGAAACCTCATCGCACATTCGCCATCGGCGTCGCGGCCGTCGCGTTACTCGCGCTGATCCCAACAACGAGCGCATCCGCGAAGAGCGCGCGCACGTTCCTGTCGAGCGTCCACGTGAACGCGGACCACACCGCCACGTTCCCGTTGCGACACGGCGTGACGACCGACGGCCGCGATCTGTGGTTCGTCATCATCGACGCAAGCAACAGCGATGCCGCAGCGCGGTTCGGCGTCAACGAGTCCAACAAGTTGCAGAACGTTCGCGGCACCACCGCGGTGCAGCAGATCACCGAGCGCAACGGCACGTGGGTCTTTCCTGCCACCGTCGACTTCTCGCCAACCCGCGTCGTCACCGGGACACCTGGGACCGGGTTCCCGCCGATCGAGGTGCACGCCGGCTCCGTCGGTGAGGCCGGCTACTCACCGCTGATCCAACTGCCTGACGGCACCGTCCTCAACGCTCCGCAGATCGCCAACGCGACCGGTCAGCACGACAAGGTTGTGCGCCTCGATGCCGCGGCACGCACCGTCGATCTCAAGCTGACCGACGGCTTCTCGCGCGGCGAGAAGGTCGTGTACGTGTCGACTGATGCGACGATCGAGCTGGCTGCCGCACTCGAAGGCGCAACGCTCGCCCCGGCACTCGCAGCAGCGCCGACGGTCGGCCAGGACGGCACGGATCAGGCGCGGACATCGTTGGCCGCGTTCGTCAACGGTCCGACCGGCGCAGCCAACCCGCAGCGTCAAGGCCTCAACTCCGCGTTGCTCGGCGACGGCGACCCGTTGAACGTGCTCGCATGGATGCCGAACCAAGGCCGTTACAGCCCGCTGTGGGATGTCTTCCTCACGCAGTGGGCGCCCGGCCAGACACCGCGACAGGTCACCAGCTTCGACGGCGTGCGAGCTCTGGCCGCGGCAGGAGCAGTCACCAGTCCGGGCGGCGCGCCGTGGGGCGCGGCAGGCGTGATCGTGAACTGCCCGATCGTCGCACTCGTCTGACACAAGGCGTC
>DASWRR010000260.1:0-7806 GCA_036403055.1 Ilumatobacteraceae bacterium
CACGACGGCGCGCAACCGGGCGATCGATCGGCTGCGTTCGGCCAACAGCGAGCGATCGACGATTGCGAAGTTCGCCATGACCGACCGACCACACGACGACGACCTGGACATCGAGGACGACCGCCTGCGGCTGATCTTCACGTGCTGCCATCCTGCGCTACCGCTCGCAGCGCGTGTGGCACTCACCCTTCGTACGGTCGCCGGACTCGAGGTTGCGGACATTGCTAGGGCGTTTCTCGTGCCCGAGACGACGATGGCACAACGGCTCGTGCGCGCCCGCCGCAAGATCGAGCACGCCGGCATTCCGTATCGAGTTCCGCCGGCCGAGGTGCTCGAAGAACGGCTTCGCGGCGTTCTCGCGGTGCTGTACCTCGCGTTCAACGCCGGCTACACGGATGTCGCGCTGGCCGACGTCGCCGACTCGGCTGTGTCGCTCGCGCAGGCGGTCGTCGATCTGATGCCACTCGAGTCCGAGGCGCGCGGCTTGTTGGCCCTCCTGCTTTTCCAGAACTCGCGCAAGGCGTCGCGTCTCGACTCCGTCGGCGATCCGTTGACGATGGAGGAGCAGGACCGCTCGTCGTGGAACCGGGCCGAGATCGAGCGAGCCAGCGCGACCCTCGCTGCGGCGCGCGACCGCGGTGAATATGTGCTGCAAGCCGAGATCGCGCGATGCCATGCCGTCGCTCCAACTGCTGCAGAGACGGATTGGTCACGGATCGTTTCGCTGTACGACGAACTGTTCGCCGTCGATCGCTCGCCGGTCGTCGGGCTGAACCGGGCGATCGCCACTGGGATGCGTGACGGACCCGACGTTGGACTGGCGCGCGTCGCGGATGTCGCGGCCGCGCTCGACGGGTTTCATCTGGTCCGGCTCGCCCAGGCGGATCTGCTGCGCCGCGCCGGGCGCATCAGCGAAGCAGTGGTGCGCTACCAGCAGGCCATCGAGCTGGCGCCGACGGCTCACGAGCGCGCCCAGCTGCAGCGGCGGCTCGATCGCCTCGTCTGACAGCTGTCGGGCACCGCGCCGGTGGATGTCTCATCTCGCGCATTGTGGGGTACTGGTCACTGATTGTGATTGCTTGGTCCGATGGCGGCAGGTGACGCTGCGACCTGAAGGACGACCAAATGAGCAACCAGACAGTTTCGAAGACGGCGAAAATCGGCGCGACGAGAGTCGTGAAGGCGATTGCGATGGCGCTGCTCGTTCTCGTCGGCGTTTCGCAGATGCCGCACAACACGGCTGCTGCCGGCGCACCGCTCGGTGGCACGGGGTACGTACCCCTGACGCCGGCTCGAATCCTCGATACGCGAGCTGGTGCCACGACCGTCGACGACCTCTTCGCCGGTGCGGGCGTGCTCGGTCAGGACAAGTCGCTGGACCTCCTCGTGACCGGCCGGGGCGGCGTTCCACCGTCGGGCGTCGGCGCGGTCGTGCTCAACATCACCGCCGTCGACCAGACGTCGCGGACCTTCGTCACCGTGTACCCGAAGGGTTCGCCGCGACCGTTGGCGTCGAACATGAACCCGAGTCCTGGCATCACGCAGCCGAACCTCGTCATCGCCAAGGTCGGCACGGACGGGCAAGTGACGATCTACAACCACACCGGCTCACTGCATCTCATCGCCGACGTGCAGGGCTGGTATCCCTCCACTCAAGGCGTCGCTTACAACTCGGTGGTCCCAGCGCGCCTTCTCGACACACGCCCGGGGTTCGGCACCATCGATGGTCGCACCGCAGGCATGGGCCCGTTGGTGGCCGACCAGTCGCTCGACTTGGTGGTCGTCGGTCGCGGTGGTGTTCCTGATTCGAACGTCGGCGCCGTCGTCGTCAACCTGACCGCCACGGATCAGACCCGCCACACCTACGTGACCGCGTATCCGACCGGATCGGCGCGGCCGACCGCGTCGAACGTCAATCCGAATCCCGGACTCATCGCTGCAAACGTCGTGATCGTCAAAGTCGGCGCCGGCGGGATGATCTCGCTCTACAACCACACGGGCTCAGTCAACGTGATCGTGGATGTGCAGGGCTGGTTCCCTGTCGGGCCGACGTTCACGCCGGTCGATCCCGCTCGACTGATCGACACCCGGCCGGCCTCGCCGACGATCGATGGGCAGTTCCAGGGCGCAGGAGAGCTCGGTCCGGATGCGACGACGAACATCACGGTGACCGGGCGTGCCGGCGTTCCGGCAACAGGCGTCGGCGCGGTCGTCGTGAACGTGACGGCCGTGAACCAGTCGCGTGAAACCTTCCTCACGGTGTTCGCGACGGGCACGAGCCGCCCAGCGACGTCGAACCTCAACCCAGTTCCGGACGTGACGGCACCGAACCTCGTGCTTGCGCGAGTCGGCGCCGACGGGCAGATCTCGGTCTACAACCATGCGGGCACGGTCGACATCGTTGCCGACGTCTACGGCTGGTTTGCGTCCGACACCGTTGCCGGAAACGACATCGCGACCGTCGGTGAAGATGCCGCCGCAACAGCGATCGATGTGCTGTCGAACGACATCGACCACAACGGCGGTGACGTGACGATCGCCTCGATCAGTCAGCCGGCAAATGGCACGGTGACCGCGACTGGCGGAACCGCGACTCGTCGGACTGGCGTCTCGTACCAGCCGCACGCGAACTACTGCAATGCCGTCACCGGTACCGCCCCAGACACGTTCACCTACACGCTCAACGGAGGTGTGGTCGGGACCGTTTCCGTGACCGTGACGTGCGTCGACGACGCGCCCATCGCGGTCGCGGATTCTGTGACCGTTGCCCACGACAGTGCACCGAGTGCGGTGCTCGTCCTCGCGAACGACACTGACGTCGACGGCGGACCCGAGTCGATCCAGTCCGTCACGCAACCCGGCAACGGTGTCGTCGCAATCGTGGCCGGCGGAGCCGCGCTCACGTATGCGCCCGCATCCACGTTCTGCGGCGCCGACTCGTTCACGTATGTGCTCAACGGCGGCAGCTCGGCGGTCGTCACCGTCAACGTCACATGTGGGGGCGGCGCGCCAGGAAACGCTCAGCCGACTGTCGTCCTCAGTGCCGGTAACGCGCTCCTCACGGAAGGGCAGTCGGCGCAAGTGATCGATTCCACCATCAGCGTGACCGATGCGAACGACGTCAACCTCGAGTCAGCGAGCGTGAGTCTCACCGCCTCCTTCGAGGCAGCCCACGACGCGTTGGTGTTCACGAATCAATCTGGCATCGCCGGTTCGTACAACGCGAGCACCGGCGTGCTCACACTGTCGGGCACCTCCCTCGTGTCGAACTACCAGGCGGCGCTGCGCACCGTGAAGTTCTTCACCAACAGCGAGGATCCGTTGCCCTCGAAGTCCATCGTGTTCGTCGTCGACGACGGCGACATCTCGTCGAACGCAGTGATGAAGACCGTCGCTGTCACAGCGGTCAACGATCCGCCGGTCAACACAGTCCCCGGCGCGCAGTCGACGAACGAGGACACCGACCTGACCTTCTCGTCGACCACCGGCAACTCGATCAGCGTTGCCGATGCCGACGCCGGTGCCGCACAGATCACCACCACGATGACGGTGCTGCACGGAACGATCACGCCGGCAAGCGGCTCCGGTGCGGTCGTATCCGGATCCGGCACGGCGTCCGCCGCAATCGTCGGGAGTCAATCTCAGGTGAACGCGGCACTGAACGGACTCGTGTACCGCGGCACGCCGAACTACAACGCAACTCGCGGCGCCGAGACGGTCTCGGTGCACACCGACGATCACGGCAACTCGGGAGGTTCTGCCGCTGTCGACACCGACACGATCGCGGTCAACGTCAACGCAATCAGCGATCAGCCGGTTGCCACGACGCAGCCGTTCGACGTCGTGACGAACATGCAACGCAAGATCACCGTCGCCCTCAGCGGTCCGCAGGGACCGACCGATCCGGACACCGGTGACGGCGGCTACACGACGGCGTTCAACCTCACGACCATCACCGCGCCTGTGTCCGGATGCGGTGGCTGCGTCGTCAGCAACGTCGACCTCGCGGCAGGGACGTTCGACTTCGAGCCGCCGGTCGGCCAGACCGGCACGTACGCGATCTCGTACTCGATCACCGACTCAGGAAACCCCGGACCGCCGGCCAGCGCGACCGGCGTGCTCGCGATCACTGTTGCCGGCCCGACGATCTGGTTCGTCGACCCGAGCGCGTCGACCAACGGGACCGGCGCGTTGTCGAGCCCGTTCCAACAGATCTCCGGCGCAGCGGGCGCGAACAACGATGCCAATGACGTCGACGCTGCGAACGATCGGATCTTCGTGTACTCCGGCGTCACGGCGGCCGGCGGACTGACATTGAACGACGGTGAGTGGATCGTCGGTCAAGCCGCCGGTTCTGGATCGACATTCGACGCGCTCTTCGGCCTCGGCAGCGTTCCGACCGGAACGATCGCCCGGCCGGCGCTCGGTGCCGGTCCGTCGACGTCGAACGGGACGGTGGTGCTGGCGAACAACTCGAAGGTTCAAGGAATGACGCTCTCCACTGCTGGATCCGCGGCACTCGTCGGGTCGGTCGTCACGGGCGTCGACGTGTCCCAGACCGCACTCGTGACCACCACCGGGACCGCACTTTCACTCGTCTTCGTCGACGGCAGCGTTGCCCTGTCGGACCTCGACAAGAACGGTGCAGGATCCGGCGTCACGCTGATCGGCGTGAATGCAAATGTCACGATCGCTGCAGGAGCCACGATCGCTTCGACGACGGACACCGCGATCGACATCGATGGGGGTGTGGGTGGGTTCGCGTACGCCGGATCCATCGCCAACACGTCTGGCCGCGCCGTCGAGGTGACGAATCGCACCGGCGCATCACCCGGCCTCGTTCAGTTCAACGGCCTCGTCACGAGCACTGGTGCCACGACAGGTGTGAACCTCGACAGCAACACCACCGGTGCGGTGAAGTTCTCGGGTGGCCTGGTGCTCGCAACGGCCAACGCAACAGCGTTCAACGCCTCGAACGGTGGAACGGTCACCGTTACGGATCCGAATGCTGTCGGCACCGTTCCTGACAACAGCATCACCAGTTCTGCCGGTGTGGCACTGACCATCACCGACACGAACATCGGCGCCGCCGGTCTCAACTTCCGCACCATCTCCGCGGGCACCGGTGTCGGCTCAGCCGGCAACGGGATCATCCTCGACACCACCGGATCCGCGGGCGGCCTGACAGTCACCGGCTTCGACGGTGCCGACGCTGGAACGCGCATCGATGCAGGTTCCGGTGGGACGATCCAACACAAGACCGGTGCCGACGCCACGACGAACGGGATTGGGATCTACCTCGACAACACTCAGCAGGTCTCGCTCGCCGGGATGCAGTTGAACGACTTCGACAACTACGCGATCCACGGGCGCAACGTCAGCGGCTTCCATCTGAGCGACACCGTGATCGGCGGCGTCATCGGAACCAGCGCAGCTTCCTCCGACAGTGCCGTCGGGTTCGGCCTTCCCAATCCCTCGGGCGTCAACGGCCTGGTTGGGCTGGGCAACTCGATCACCGATGTCGACATCAGCGGTGCTGTCGAACACAACCTCGAGGTCTACGGCCAGACCGGGACGTTCGGCCTCGTTGTGCTGCGCGCCAACATCCACGACAACTCGACCTCCTCGGGTGCGGACGGAATCCATGTTGAGGTCGAGAACAGCGCGTCGTCGGTGATCGTCGTCGACGACAGCGACTTCGACGACAACAAGACGCAGGCGATCTCGGCACAGGCGAGCGACAGTTCGGCGCTCGACATCACGATCAACAACTCGACGGTGACCCGTACGAACCAGGGCAACCTCGGGTTCGTTCTGCGGAACGCCGCGGCCGCGCACCTCACCGCGCACGTCGTCGGCAACGTCATCAGTGGAATCGGTGGCCGGGCCATCTTCGTCGGCCAGACGACGACGGCAACGTCCGCGTCACTCCTCACTGCAGTGATCCGCGACAACGACGTCACGCATTCGACAACCGCGACGGATCACGCGATCGTCGCCTACATGAGCGGCGTCGGTTCCGTCGGCAACATCCTGATCGACCACAACACGGTCGCCGAGAACTCGAACTTGGGTGTCTCGCGGGCGATAACCGTCGACACGCCAGATGCGGGTACGTCACCATTATTCACCGCCACAGTCACGAACAACGTCGTGTCAGTGGGTGACGACCTGAATGGCATCCAGCCGATCGTCGTGAACGGTCGGCAGAACGCGACTGGATGTTTCGACATTCGATCGAATGTGGCGACTTTCCCGAACGGTGTACCGCCAGTGACGAACGGAATTCGGGCGCGTCAATCAAACACTGCGGTTGTCACACTCGAGCAGGGGGTGTCGGGTGGTGCGGCGACGACGGTGTTGGCGGCCAACAACCCTTCGTCCACCACCGAGATCGTCGGCACCATCTCCGTCGGGTCGAACTCCACGTGTCAGACGGCGCCCGTCTGACGGGCGTCAGGACGCGACGGGACGGTTGACGGCGTAGCGCGCCAGCACCGTGTCGACCACGGCAGCGACCAACTCGTCCGTCACCCGTTGGCGGCGGACGAGCTTGGTGTACACCAGCGGGCCGGCGAGCAGCGTCACGAGCACATCGACATCGACGTCGTCGGGCAACTCGCCGCGGGCAACCGCTCGCTCGATGACTTCCGTGGCATATCTGCGGCGCTGGTCGGCCTGGGCGCGGACCAACCGTCCGAGCTCCGGGTCGCGCTGCGCTGCATCCATCAGCGACAGCATCATGTCGCCGAGACGTCCGTCGTACGACGCTTTGGTCATGCCACTGAAGCACGAGATGAGGTCGTCGCGCAGCGATCCGCTGTCGGTCACGGCGGGGATGATGAAGGTGCAGGCGTGCACGGCTTCCACAACGAGCACCTGCTTGCTGGCGAAGTGCCGGTAGATCGTGGTCTTGGCGACGCCCGATCTGTGGGCGATCTCATCGATGGTCGTGCGTTCTACCCCTACCTCAGCGACGAGGTCCGTAGTAGCGTCGAGCACAGCTTGGCGAACTCGTTCGCTTCGTGTTGACGTCGTCTCCATCGCTACGTGATAGTAGCGGCAACAGCGACATGGACGCCGTGACACGTGTCAGAATCATGCAAATGCGTTGCGGTGCTGATAATGCGCCGATACGGTCTCGTAGCGTTCTGTGAGGAGGATGCATGAGCGCAACACAACCGCCGGGCTCTGATCTGGCAACCGTCGACATCGACCCCGCTGTCTTTGCCCGCCGCTGGCAGATCTTGGTGGTGCTGTGCACGAGCCTCGTCGTGGTCATCGTCGGCAACACGGCGCTCAACGTCGCCCTGCCGACGTTGGCTCGTGAGTTGAATGCGTCGATCTCGGCGCAGCAGTGGATGGTCGATGGGTACGGGCTGGTGTTCGCCGGACTCCTGCTGACGGCCGGCACGATCGGCGACCGCTTCGGCCGCAAGGGAACCCTGCAGGCCGGGCTCACGATCTTCCTGTCGGGTTCGCTGTTCGCCGCCTTCAGCCACACCGCGACCGCAGTGATCATCGGGCGTGCCGTGATGGGTGTCGGCGCGGCGTTCGTCATGCCTGCGACGTTGTCGATCCTGACGAACGTGTTCCCTCCGCAGGAGCGCGGCAAGGCGATCGCGATCTGGGCAGGCATCTCCGGCGGCGGCGCCGCGGTGGGTCCCGTCGCCAGCGGCTTCCTCCTACAGCACTTCGCGTGGGGTTCGGTGTTCCTCGTGAACGTCCCGATCATCGCACTGGCACTCGGTGCCGGTTATGTGCTGCTGCCGAAGTCGCGCGATCCCCATCCTGAGCCGCTCGACC
>DASWRR010000261.1:0-13808 GCA_036403055.1 Ilumatobacteraceae bacterium
ACGCAGGCGAAGGCGACGGTCGACGGCGCCCGGATCGGCGGCGTGCCGGGCCAGGAGTACCGCATGATCGCCCGCACCGTTCCCTCCGCCCTTGGTCCGTTGACGATCTATGCGGTCACCTCGATCGACTCAGCTCACCGCGCCGAGCGCTACCTGCGCGACTCGCTGCTCATCGGCCTGCCACTGCTCGTCGCGCTTGCCGCGTGGTTGATCTCTCGCGTTGTCGCGCGTGCGCTCGCTCCGGTCGATGCGATGCGCGCCGAGGTCGATCGCATCCAAGCGGCAGATCTCTCTGGTCGCGTCCGGGCCAGCACGAGCGACGACGAGATCGCCAAGCTCGGACTGACGTTGAACCGAATGCTCGATCGCCTCGAGGAGGCTGCGAGTCGCCAACAGCTGTTCGCCGCGGCGGCCTCCCACGAACTGCGCAGTCCGTTGTCGACGATCCGAACCGAGCTCGAGGTCGGTCTGGCGTATCCGGATCGAGCCGAGTGGCCGAAGGTTGCCGAGGACTCGCTCATCGAGATCGCCCGGCTGGAAGATCTGACCCGCGATCTACGGATCCTGACGCGCTCGCGCTCGATGCATGCGTCTGCAGCGATGCCGATGAACCTGTCGGAGGTCGTCGCAGCGGAGGTCGCGCTTCGCCGACCGCGTCGGGGCGTCGGCTACCGCAGTGAGCTGTCGCCGGCGACCATCGCCGCAGATCCCGATGCCGTAGTCCGGGTGGTGCGCAACCTCTGCGACAACGCCGAGCGACACGCGGCAACCGAGATTCGCGTGCGGGTCGCCGTCGATCAGGCGAACGTCACGATGACGGTGTGGAACGACGGACCATCGATCCCCGACGCCGAGCGAGAGCGAATCTTCGAGCCGTTCATGCGACTCGACGAAGCGCGCTCGCTCGACGTCGGCGGCAGCGGTCTCGGATTGGCGATCGTGCGGTCGATCATGACAGCGCTGGGGGGTTCCATCGTGGCGAATCCCGTGCAACACGGCGCCGAGTTCGAGGCCTCGTTCCCGTTGACGTGGTTGCCTCCGGGTCAAGCTGCGTGGGTCGACAACGTCGCATCGACGTCGACGGTCTTGCCCTTGCGGAACACCTTGAGGTGAACGACTTTGCCAGCCCCTGCCGAGCGGATCGCGTCGCCGAGCGCAGCGTTGTCGTCCGTCGTCGTTCCGTTGATCGACGTGATCACATCGCCGGGCTGAAGGCCTGCGGCGGACGCCGCTGAGTCACCGGCGACGTCGACGATCAGCAACCCGTGATCGATGCTGACCCCGCTCTGTGCGGCGACCGACGGATCGAGCGGCGTCGTGGAGACGCCCAGATACGCCTTGGTGATCGTCTTGCCCTGCTGCAGTTGGGTGATGATCGGCTGAGCGGTGTCGATCGCGATCGCGAAACCGATGTTCTGGGCGTCCTGCGAGCCGGCCGAGTTGATGCCGACGACTTCGCCGTCGAGCGTCAACAGCGGGCCGCCGGAGTTGCCCGGGTTGATCGCTGCGTCCGTCTGCAACAAGTGCGTGAGGTGCTCACCTTCACTGGTGTCGATCGTGCGGTCGAGCGCGGACACGATGCCTTCGGTGGCGGTGGGTCCACCGGTGAGATCGAGGGCGTTGCCGATCGCGACGACCGGTTCACCGATCGCGAGGTCGGCGGACTTGCCGAGGTGCAGCGCGGTGAGGCCTGTCTTGTCGACCTTGACGACCGCGAGGTCATCGGTCCGGTCGACGCCCAGCACCTTCGCCGCCGCCGTCGAACCATCGGCGAACTTGACCTCGATCTTCGTCGCGTCCGCGACGACGTGTGCGTTGGTTGCGATCTGCCCGTCGCTCGTGATGACGAAGCCGGTTCCCGCCGCAGGGCCACCGTTCAACTCGACGCTGATGCTGACCACACCGGGCAACACCGTCTTGATGAGGCCGGACACGTCGGCCCTGTCGGGCGAACCGTTGCCGGTGGTCGATCCTGCGGCGGTCGATGTGTCGAGGCTGCGGGCAGTGGTCGCTGCGACCGGTGTCGGATCGTTGTGCCGTCCTGCGACTGCGCCGCCGGCGGTCCCGCCCGCTACGGCGAGCACGGCAACCGTCGCAAGTGCGAGACCGCGCCGACGCGACCCGGTACGCGCCCGTGCCGGTGTCGGGTCCGGTATGTCGTCGACTCGGCTCGAGCCGGCGGGTGCCGGCCACGCGATCTGCTCGTCTTTTTCCGGATGGTGTGCGCTGAACATCTCTGTGTTCCTTTCCAGACGTGAACGTCCTCATTGTGGCGAGGCAGGTTGATGGCAACCTGAAGCAAGCTGAAGCGCCCTTCAGCGACCTGACGTTTGAATGTCACCCGAATGGGTACCGCGACCAGCATGATCCTCCTCGGCGTCGTTCTCTTGTTGCTCGGCCTTGTCCTCGGCATCGGCATTCTCTGGACGGCAGGAATCATCGTGCTGATCGTCGGACTCGTGCTCCTCGTCCTCGGTCGTACCGGTCGTCCTGTCGGTGGTCGCGCCCACTACTGGTAACGCGTCGTCGCGAATTCGAAAGAAATCGCGAACCGATCCAGCAAGGCGTTCGTATAGACGGGCATGACAAAAATGCCTGCAATCACACACGTCGCTGTCACAGTGAAAGATCTCGCTGTCAGCGAACCTTGGTACACCCGACTCTTCGGCGCCGAGCCGGTGCTCGACGAGGACACCGGGCCGTTTCGACACATCGTCTACCTGTTGGACACGACACTGTTCGGCCTCCACGGCTTTCCCGAGTTGACGTCGACCGACTCGTTCGAGGAGCGTCGTCCGGGACTCGATCACATCGCCTTCGGCGTCGCCGATCGCGGCGAGCTCGAGAAGTGGGCCGGTCGCCTCGAAGAGCTCGGCATCGACCATGGCGACATCGTCGACGCGGGATACGGAAGCGGTCTCTCGTTCCGTGACCCCGACAACATCGCCCTCGAGATGTTCGCACCACCAGCAGCTCAGTGATGCGAACCGTCGCTCAGTGCGATCACACCGGGACGGGCGTGTGGTCGCACTGACGACGCGTGTTGACGACAGCTTCTGCTCAAGGTTCCTCGGCCGGACTCCGATATTGAACATGAGATTGAGGAGGCCAATCATGAAGGTTTGGGTAGATCAGGATCTCTGCACCGGTGACGGGCTCTGCGAGGAGCTCTGTCCTGAAGTGTTCACCCTGCAGTCCGGCATCTCGTACGTCCAAGATGCGCGCGGGCCGTTGCTTGCAGGGGGCTCGACCTCGATGGTCGACATCCCCGCTGGAGCCATCGATGCCGTGCTCGATGCCGCCGAAGAGTGCCCGGGAGAGTGCATCTTCGTCGAGGCGTGATCGCCTAGCGTCCGATCCGCATGAGTGACGGGTTGGCGAAGATTGTGGCCGAGGGCGTTCGTCGCCACGGCGCAGACACCGTGTTCGGTCTCCCAGGTGGAGGGCCGAACCTCGAAGTCGTCGGAGCGGTGAACGAGGCCGGTCTCCGATTCGTGCTCGCTCACGGCGAGACCGCTGCGTGCATGATGGCGGCGACCTACGGGTTGCTGACCGGACGCCCCGGTCTTGCAATTGCGACGCGCGGACCCGGTGCGGCATGCGCGATGAACGGCGCGGCGCAGGCAACGCTCGATCGCTTTCCGTTGGTGCTGCTGACCGACTGTGTTCCCGCGGCGCGACGAGATCAGTTCGCCCATCAACGCTTTGACCAGCAGCAGATGCTTGCGCCAGTGACGAAGTGGAGCGGTTCGCTCGCTCGCTCGCCACAGGCCGTCGACGGAGTCCGCGCCGCGTTCGCGTTGGCAGCGGCGCGGCCGGCCGGCACCGTCCATCTCGACTACGACCCGACGGGCGATGGAACGGTTGCTCCGTCGCCGCCGGCACCGACGCTCGTTGCCGCCGAGGTGATGTCGCGTGCAGCAGACGTTCTGCGCGCCGCCGTGAAGCCGGTGGCAATCATCGGGCTCGAGGCGATTTCGTCCGCGCCGACGGTGATCGCGGCGATCGAACGGCTGGGTTGCCCCGTGCTCACGACCTACCAAGCGATCGGAGTCGTTCCCGAGGGACACCCTCAGCTCGCCGGCATGTTCACGAGCGGGACCATCGAATCCACGTTGCTGTTCCAAGCAGACCTCATCGTGACGATCGGGTTCGATCAAGTCGAGCCGATGCCGACACCATGGCGGTACGACGTTCCGGTGATCGCGATCTCGGAGGTCGCCGCCGTCGCGACGTTGGCGCCGATCACGATCGAGGTCCTCGGCCCCCTCGCGTCCACGCTCGATCGCGTCGTGACGACGGCGTGTTCAGGATGGAGCAGCAATGCCGGCGCGGCAGCGCTGCGCGATGCGCGCGCTCTGCTGGCCGGAACCGCGCTGGGGAACTTCGGTCCGCTCGAGCTCGCTGCCGCCGTTGCGGCCGCAGCTCCACCGAACGCACTCGCGACGGTCGATGCCGGCGCCCACTTCCTCGCGATCATGCCGTTCTGGCCGGCTCGCGAGCCGCTGCAACTGCTCATCTCGAACGGACTCGCGACGATGGGTTTCGCAGTGCCGGCGGCGATCGCCGCAGCGCTGGCGCGGCCCGGCCGCCCGGTGATCTGCATGGTCGGGGACGGTGGCCTCGCGATGACATTGGCCGAGCTGGAAACACTCGCTCGGTTGCAGCTGCCGGTGACCGTCGTCGTGTTCGATGATGCGGCTCTGAGTCTCATCGAGGTCAAGCAGAAACCGGGTCAAGGGGGTAGTGCCGCGGTGCGCTTCGGGGCGGTCGACTACGCGCTCGTGGCCGCGGCAATGGGCATCGAGTCGACGGTCGTGTCGACCGTCGCGGAGGTCGAGGCTGCGCTGTCCGGCGGGTTGGACCGACCGCGCCTGATCGACGCACGGATCGACCCGGCCTCGTATGCGCCGCTGATCGCGGCGACGCGCGGCTGACGTTGCGGACGCTCCGTCGGCGGCCCAGAAACGGGCACTGCCTATAATCGGCGAGGGTGCCCGAGCGCTGGGAGAACGACATTGAGCATCAAGCTGGCGAAGTTCCGAGACGTATCGGCCGGCACACAACCCGGCCAGTTCGCGGTCGGTGAACGGACGGAGATCCGCTCCATCGCCGATCTCGAGCCGTCGTTCAAGAAGCTGATGGACGATCCTGTGACACAGATCCTCGGCATCGTCGGTCCGGGGGGCCGCGCCAACATGACGCCGATGTGGTTCGACTACGAAGGCGACACGATCCTGGTGAACTGTGCCGCTCACCGCACGAAGACCGCATGGATCCGCAAGAGTCCGCGGCTGACGAGCGTTCTCGTCAACCCGGCAAACCCGTATCACTGGATGAGCATCAAGCACACGGTCGCGCGTGAGGTGTCCGAGGACGATCCCGTCGAAGGGCAGCGCGTCACTGAACACCTCGACAAGATCTGGACGAAGTACACGCAACAACCCGGCCCGTACGGGCTGCGCGACCCGTCGATCGACGAGCGGCGTGTTCTCTTCGAATGCGCGATCGATCAGATCGCGACGTTCGGCCAGCCCTGACTCGACCGCGCAACTGGCGAGCCGGGTCGACCTCATGCAGATTGCCGTCGTCGGCGGATCGCTCGGTGGGTTGACCGCGGCCTGTCTGCTCGCCGACGCCGGGCACGAGGTCGTCGTCTACGAGCGTTCGCCGGTCGAGCTCGAAGAACGCGGCGCCGGCATCGGCCTGCTGCCCGAGACGTACCGATACCTGGTCGAGCGTGGTGGCGTTTCGCTTGATTCGATCGCGGTGACGACCGACCACATTCGGTATCTCGGTCGAGACGGCGCTGTCGTTCACGACGACGCGCACCGATACTTGTTCAGTTCCTGGAACACCGTCTATCGCGAGATGCTTCGGCGGTTCGACCGCGATGCATACCGCCTCTCGCACGAGCTCGTTGACATCGACATCGACATCGACTCCTTGACGCTCACATTCCGCGATGGTGTCGTCGTGCGGCCGGATCTCGCCGTCTTCGCCGACGGCGTCGGCTCGACGGCCAGGGCCACTCTGCTTCCGGAGGCGCGCCCGACGTATGCCGGGTACGTCGCCTGGCGCGGTGTCGTTCCGGAGACCGACCTGAATCTCACGACCCGCGCGGCACTCGACGACGCGATCACCTACTACGTCTACGCCAACAGCCACATCCTCGTGTATCCGATTCCCGGGCGCGACGGTTCGGTCGCCGCCGGGCGCCGTCTGATCAACGTCGTCTGGTACCGCAACTACCTCGCGCCCGACGATCTCGATGATCTGTTGACGGACACCGCTGGCTACCGGCGGGAGGTGTCCGTTCCACCGGGCCTGCTGCGGGCCGAGCACATCGCGGAGGCGCGCGCTGTCGCAGCGGCGCGCCTGCCCGCCGCCATCGCCGAGGTCGTGCTCGCCGTCGAGCACCTCTTCGTCCAGGTCGTCTTCGATCTCGACGTCGAGCGAATGGTGTTCGGTCGCGCCTGCCTGTTGGGAGACGCGGCGTTCGTCGCCAGGCCGCACGCGGCAGCGGGTACCGCGAAAGCAGCGGAAGATGCGTGGACGTTGCACGACGCACTTGCAGCGCATCCCGATGACCCGGCCGGTGCGTTGGCAGCGTGGGAGCCTGGTCAACTCTGCCTCGGTCGCGAGCTGCAAGCGCGCACCAGGGCGATCGGCCGGCGTTCGCAGGTCGACGGCAACTGGCGGGCGGGTGATCCCGAACTGATCTTCGGGCTCCGAGGTCCGGGAAAGTGAGCATCGATGGATGAGACAGCGACGCCGGCACGAACGCGTGTCGCGTCAGCGATGTCCGAGGAAGCCGAGCGCCTGATCCAATCGCTGGACGACGGCCAACGCAAGCTCGCGCTGTGGCCGTTTCCCGCTGACGACGAGCGTCGACGGTGGTTCTACACACCGACGGATCACGGCGGCCTGACGTTGGCCGCGATGACGCAGCCACAGCACCGGCTGATGTTTCGGTTGATCGCGAGTGGGTTGTCGACCCCCGGGTACGTGACGGCAGCAACGATCATCGGGTTGGAGAACGTCCTGGATCAGCTGGAGGGATTTTCCGCATCGTTCGAGCGCCCGCGAGGGCGGGACCCGTTGATGTACTACGTGCGATTCTTCGGCTCACCATCGACATCGGCCACGTGGAGCTGGCGTCTCGGCGGCCACCACGTGTCGCTGAACTTCACGATCATCGATGGTGTGCTGAGTGCCGCGACGCCGTTGTTCTTCGGAGCGGATCCGGCGAGTTCGCCATTGCTGGGCCCGCATCCGCTGCGGCCGCTCGCCGGCGTGGAAGACCTTGGTCGAGAGCTGACGAGGTCGTTGACAACCGACCAACGCGCCATCGCGATCGTTTCGCCGAACGCGCCGACGGATCTCGTCGGCGCGAACCGGCCATCGCTCGACGACGGCGATCAGCCGATCCCGCTGCCATTGATCTGGCGGCGACCCTTCGATGGACCCGATGGTGATCGTTTGCATGCTGCTCAGACCCGCCTGGATGCGCAAACGGGCGTGCGGACGACAGACCTCGAGGCGATGTCGTTCAGTCATCACCCGAAGGGGCTCGCGGCGCAGTACATGAACGGCGAGCAGCGGCAGGTTCTCGATGCGCTGCTTCGCCTGTACGTCGATCGCCTGCCCACCGACGTCGCCGACGAAGAAGCTGCGAAGTTCGCGGGCGCGGCGCTCGATGACGTTCATCTGTTGTGGGCCGGCGGTCTGGAACCCGGCGAGCCGCACTACTACCGGTTGCACGGCCCGTCGATCCTGGTCGAGTACGACAACTCGGCCCGCGACGCGAACCACGTTCACACAGTGTGGCGCGATCCTCGCGGTGACTTCGCCGACGATCCGTTGGCGCGTCACCACGCTCAGCACCACCACCACTGACCCGCCTCCTCGACCTAGCCGGAACGGACTACGCCAATGGCTGCATTCGTCGTACGACCATAGGGCAATTGCCTGCTCATGACAACGGGCTTACCGTTTCTGCGGAAGCGCTTCACCGCGCAATATGGGAGGGGAACCAAAGAATGCGTATACACCGTGTAGTTGGTGCTGTCGCGATCCTTGCTCTGGGATCGATGACATTGCCGGCCGTTGCGAATGCCGATGGCGGACATGTGAGAGATGTGCGGTTGCAGGACCGATGCGATCCGGCGTCCTTCAACGCCGCGATCCCGCCGCAGCCCGGCGGTCCGCCGACGTGCATCCCGCACAGCGGCCAGAGGGTCACGTTCGCCCAGTTCTTGGCGAAGCTGAACCCGGTGGACTTCGGCCATCCGAAGTGGAACAACCACCCCGATATGGTCGAACTGCGTGAGGGTGACTCGATCAACGTCACCGTTCGCGGTGGCGAGTTCCACACGTTCACCGAGGTCGACATGTTCGGCGCCGGCTGCATTCCGTTCATCAACGGGGCACTCCAACTGGGCGCAGGTCCGACCGATGCCGAATGTGGTGCGATCTTCGGTGCCACCGGGGTGCTGCCGAACGGGATGAGCACACTGAAGGTCAGCGGCCTCGCACCGGGGATGCACAAGTTCATGTGCATGATCCACCCATGGATGCGCACGGTCGTCGACGTCCAGGGTGACGACGACTGACATTCGGCACTACCGGAGCGGGAACGACGGTTGTCGCCGCGCCGGATGAAGAGCTAGCAGCTTGAAGATGCGCGCCGTGTCCACACGGCGCGCATCTTGCATCTCCTGGCAACTCGGGCACCACACCGAGACACGGTGCCATGGGCTGTCGCGTTCGTCGCAACCGTCGAGCGTCGTTGCGCAGATCGGGCACGGCCGACCGCGACGACCGTAGATCCACTGGTCACCGGTCGTCAGTCGACGTCCGGTCGTGTTCTGTGGGCCGCGTTGGGCGTTGGTTCGGATCAGTGCAGTTCCGGCTCCGAGCAGTTCCTCGAGACCGTCGATCGAGCCGACCGGTTGGTGGGGTGAGACACCACAGATGAACGGCACCTCGATCGCGTACACGTTGCCGAACCCGGCGACGTTTCGTTGATCGAGCAGCGCTGTGCCCAACGGCGCGAGTGGCTCGCGTTGCATCCGCTCGGCGATCTCGTCGAGATCGGGCGAGTTGGTGGCGCAGAGGTCGGGGCCGAGGTGGCCGGCGACGCGGTCCTCTTGCGCTGTCGGCAGCAACTCGACGACCGGCAGATCGACGCCGGTCAGTCGACCGGTCTCCATCCACAACTCGACGCGTCGCCGCCACTCCGGTTCGTTTGCCGCTGCGCCGACCGTCCACGAGCCAGTCATCCGTAGATGTGAGTGCAAGGTGTTGCCGTCGTCGAAGCGCAAGAAGAGGTGCTTGCCGATCGCGTCGGCCTCGAGCAACGTCGATCCTGCGAGATCGACTCCGGAGAGTCGTGGATCGCGGGTCACGCACCGAAGGCACTTCTCGCCGGCGAACCGCTGACGAATCTTGTCGGCCAATCGCCTGATCGTGTCGCCCTCAGGCATGCCGAAACGGTATCGGCGTCAGATGCCCTCGGCAGCGCTGACGCCGGCCTCGTCCGCTTCTTGGCCGGCGCCGAGCCGGGTGAACACGTCGGGTGGCTCCGACCACGGATCGGGCAACGTCCCGGCCTCGGCGTCGCGGATCGTTCGCCAGACGACCTGACTGCTGCACGGCAAATCGATGTGTCGGACACCGAGATGCGCGAGCGCATCGATGACGGCGTTCTGCACCGCCGGCGTGCTCCCGATGGTGCTCGCCTCGCCGATGCCCTTCGCGCCGAGCGGGTTGAGCGGTGTCGGCGTCTCGGTGCTGTGGACCTCGAAGTTGGGGAACTCGGCCGCCGATGGAATGGCGTAGTCCATGAAGTTGCCGGTCAGCGGATTGCCATCGCTGTCGTAGACGACCTGCTCGTACAGCGCCTGGCTGACGCCGGCGGCGACGCCGCCGTGTTGCTGACCCTCGACGAGGAGCGGGTTGAGCACGGTGCCGCAATCGTCGACGGCGATGTGTCGCAGCAACGTGACCTTCCCCGTGTCCTGGTCGACCTCGACAACCGCGATGTGCGCGCCGAACGGGAACGTCGCCTCGCCCTGGTGGAAGTCGAGCTGCGCGGCGAGACCGAGCGTGCCGTCGCTGTGATCGACGACGCCGTCAGCGGCGTTCGCCGCCGTGGCGAGCGCCGCCCAGTCGAGGCCCGTGCTCGGTACGCCGGCGACGCTCAGGGTGCCGCTGGCCGTGTCGACGACGATGTCGCCGACGTCGGCCTCGAGCATGTGCGCGGCGAGGTGCTTGGCCTTGTCGACCAGCGACTCGGTCGCGCGCATGACAGCGGATCCTCCGAGCTGCAACGAGCGCGAACCGCCGGTGCCGCCGCCGGTGCGAACGAGGTCGGTGTCGACGGCGACGAGCCGGATTCGGTCGATGGGAATGCCGGTCTGCTCGCTGACGATCATCGCGAACGCAGTCTGGTGACCTTGCCCGTGGGCCGATGTTCCGGCCATCACACTTGCGCTGCCGTCGTCGTGTACCTCTACGGCGCCGTACTCGCTGGTTCCGCCTCCTGCGGTGATCTCGACGTACGTCGACACACCGATGCCCAACAGCGTCCGATCACCGGATGTCCGTCTGGCGGTCTGCTCGCGGCGGAGCTCTTCGTACCCCGACCAACGCGCGGCCGCGTCGAGCGGCGTGTTGTAGGCACCGCTGTCGTACGTGATGCCCGTGAGGGTCTTGTACGGAAAGATGTCGTCTGCCAGGAGGTTGCGTCGACGCAGCTCGATCGGATCGATGCCGAGCTCGATCGACGCCTGATCGACGACACGCTCCAAGAGTGCCGTTGCCTCCGGCCGACCGGCGCCTCGGTACGCGCCCATCGGTGTCGTGTTGGTCGCCGCGACCACGACGTCGAACTGGATGCCGGTGAAGCGGTAGGTGCCGTTCGACATCCGTCGGGTGCCGGTCGGCAGGAACGACCCGATCCCCGGATACGCGCCACCGTCGCCGACAAGTCGGACACGCAGACCGGTGAACGTGCCGTCGCGCTTGCAGCCGAGCTCGACGTACTGGATCTGGCCGCGGCTGTGCGACAGCGCCAGCATGTCCTCGCTGCGTGTCGCCGCCCACACGACCGGTCGTTGAAGGCGTTTCGCGAGAGCGGCCACGACGACCTGCTCGGGGTAGATGCCGGCCTTGCCACCGAACCCGCCGCCGACGAGCGGCGTGACGACTCGAACCTCGCTCTTGTCGACGCCGAGCGCGCGGGCCATGAGGTTGTGGAGGAGGTGCGGCATCTGCGTCGAGCCGTACACCAGCAGCCGTCCGTCGGCATCGATGCACGACGCCGCACCGTGCGGCTCCATCGGGGCGACTGCGATCCGTTGGTTGATGTAACGGCCACGGACGATCACATCCGCGTCACCGAAGATCTCCGGATCGACTGGATCCGTCGTCGACACGGCGATGTTGTCGCCGTGGCTCTCGAACAGCAGCGGCGCGTCCGGCAGCAGCGCGTCTTCCATAGTGACGACGGCGCGCAACGGTTCGTAGTCGACGATCACCATGTCGGCCGCATCTCGCGCTTCGACGACCGACTCGGCGACCACCGCGACGATTGCCTCGCCGACGAAGCGAACGCGGTCGATCGCAAGCGGCGGCCTGGCGAAATCGTCGTGCACCGTGACCATCGACTGGAACGGCGCGACGCCGAGGTCCTCGGCCGTCAGCACAGCGACCACACCGGGCGCGTTGCGAGCGGCTTCCGTGTCGATGCCGGTGATGACCGCGTGTGCCATCTCCGACCGGACGAAGACAACGTGAACCTGCCCGCCGAGATCGAGATCTCCGACGTACTCTCCGATGCCGAACAACAGCTCCGGGTCTTCGGTGCGCAGCACCCGTGTTCCAAGAATCGAACCAACCATGGCCGCACGCTATCCGGCGATCCGAAATCCATCAGAAGCCGCGGGGCCGGTGCAGGGCACGTAAGTTACCGACTGATGGAAATCACGGCGAACGATGTCGTCCTCGGTTCGACCGGTGTCACCGCGACCGACGTCGTCGCAGTCGCCCGCGGTTGCGCACACGTCTCGCTCGACGAGTCCGCCCGCGATGCGATCGCTCGGAGCGCCGTCATCGTCGAAGGTCTCGCCGACCTCGAGGATCCTGTCTATGGCATCTCGACAGGGTTCGGTTCGCTCGCGACGACCGTGATCCCGCCGGATCGGCGGGAAGAGCTGCAGCGCGCCTTGATCCGCTCGCACGCCGCCGGCATGGGACCGCTTGTCGAGCCGGAGGTCGTCAGGGCGATGATGTTCCTGCGCGCTCGGACGCTCTCGATGGGTTTCTCCGGAGTTCGTCAGATCGTGGTCGACACGATGCTCGCGTTGCTCAACGCCGGCATCGTCCCGCCGGTGCACGAGCACGGGTCGCTCGGTGCCAGCGGCGACCTCGCCCCGCTCGCCCACGTCGGCCTGGCACTGATGGGCGAGGGAGATTGTGTCGATGCCATGGCCGCCGCCGGCATCGCGCCGGTCACGTTGCGGGCCAAGGAAGGGCTCGCCTTGATCAACGGCACGGACGGCATGCTCGGGATGCTGGTGCTGGCGCTCGCCGATCTCGACATGTTGGTGAGGGTTGCCGACATCGCGGCGGCGATGAGCGTCGAGGCGTTGATGGCGACGGACCGGGCGTTCGCCGAAGACCTGATGGCGTTGCGGCCGCATCACGGCCAGACCGTGTCGGCGTCGAACCTTCGTCGGCTGCTGATCGACAGCCCGATCGTCGCGAGTCACCGCACCAACGATCCGCGTGTGCAGGACGCGTATTCGCTGCGGTGCACTCCCCAGGTTCACGGTGCAGCGCGCGACACGATGTCGTTCGCTCGATCAGTCGCGGACATCGAGCTCGTCTCGGCGATCGACAACCCGAGTGTCCTACCCGACGGCCGCGTCGAGTCGTGTGGGCACTTCCACGGCGCGCCGGTTGGTTTCGCCTGCGATTTCCTCGCGGTGGCGAGCGCCGAGGTCGGCGCGATCGCCGAGCGTCGAACCGATCGCATGCTCGACCGCAATCGATCGCACGGCCTTCCACCGTTCCTCGCGGAGGATGCCGGGGTCAACTCGGGTCTGATGATCGCTCACTACACGCAGGCCGCCATGGTTGCCGAGAACCGTCGCCTCGCATCACCGGCCAGCGTCGACTCGCTGCCCACCTCCGCGATGCAAGAAGACCATGTCTCGATGGGTTGGGGCGCGGCGCGAAAGTTGCGGGCCTCCGTCGCCAACCTCGGACGGATCCTCACGTGCGAGCTCGTGTGCGCGGCGCGCGGCATTGAACTCCGCGCGCCCGTCGAGCCCGCCGAACCGACCGCGGCAGCTGTCGCGGCGTTGCGCGAGTGCGGCGTCGGAGGTTCGGGTCCGGACCGGTGGCTTTCCCCGGAACTGGCGCGCGCCGAAGCGCTGGTGATGTCCGGAGCGCTGCTGGCCGCGGTCGAACGCGTCACTGGCCCGCTGGATTGATGGATCGATCGACGAGACGAGGGAGGGAGCGGCAATGTCAGGACCACGGCCCGTACGGGCTCCGCGAGGTTCGCAACTGACCTGTCGGGGTTGGCAGCAAGAGGCGGCGATGCGCATGCTGATGAACAACCTCGACCCCGAAGTCGCCGAGCGGCCCGACGACCTCGTCGTGTACGGCGGCACCGGCCGTGCGGCCCGGGACTGGGCGAGCTTCGACGGGATCGTGCGCACCCTCACCACGCTTGAGGGGGACGAGACGCTGCTCGTCCAGTCCGGCCGGCCCGTCGGCGTGCTGCGGACGCACGA